>DGUG01000127.1 GCA_002394535.1 Lachnospiraceae bacterium UBA4316 | reverse complement strand
TGCAGATGTCTGAAGGAATGCATCCGGTTGCTATAGTGGATTATCGGCGTGTTGCATATACTTATCCGATCGGAAATGTTAGAATAACGTTTGATCGGGATATTTCATGTTCGGAGAGAATTAAGGATTTTTGTGATGAGAATGCTTTACTGATTCCGGTGCTGCCTTACGACAGGCATATACTTGAGGTCAAGTATGACGGGATTTTACCGGGATATATTTCGGAAATGGTGGACATCGGGAATCTGGAACAGGTTTCATTTTCCAAATACGGATATTCAAGAAGAGTAATAAAAGGAAACGGGAGGTTAGAAGACGGTTATGAGCTTTAAAGACATGATCAGGACATCGGTTTTAAATAATATGACAACTGATAACTGATATCTCATTCAGAAGGATTGTGATAGTACTTGCGATCTCAATGATTTTGGGACTATACATATTCGTTATATACAGAATGGCGGTAAATAATGAGTTTTACTCCAAGGATTTTAACAGATCTCTTGTATTGATGTCGGTAATTACAGCGGCAATCCCATAGACTTGCTGTTCCTGTTTTGGGCCATCAGTATCGGTATCATATGCGGAGCCGGTCTCTACGTTCTTGCTATAGTTCTTTGTGTTGTTGTAACACTGGGACTGTTTATAACGGATAAAATGGCGCGTCCGGCAGGGTTGACATTGATTGTGGTTAGTTGCAGGACGCTTGATGACGCAGATCATATTACGGAAATTTTAAAATCGCATACGGGTTTCCTTCGTATCAAGAACAAGATGGTGTATCCCGACAATATAGAACTTATATTTGAATACAAGACAAAAGATGATGCATCTATGGAAAAGACCTTGAATTCTGCTGAAGAAGTTAAGAGTTTTTCTATTATGAATTATGACAGAGAAACAAGGATATAGCTGTAACAATGTCTGTTGACCTTTAAAATATGGTGTGCTAGTATTTAGCATAATTGAATAAAGAAAAGACAGATGGTCTGTGCTGTTGCATGGTTAAAAGAGAAGTCAGGTGCAAAGCCTGCGCGAACTCGTCACTGTAAGTATGAATATGCTCTTGTGGTATGTCACTGAGGTAAAAGGTGTATTGATCCACCGGACCTTGGGAAGGCGAAGGGTATGTGTTGATATACGAGCCAGGAGAACTGCCATTTGTCTGTACAGAAACAGGGGAAATCTCCGGGTTTCAAGGTCACGAGTAATTGATCGTACGATATGTTGCGAGATGTCGCGAAGCGACAGAGTTCTCGCTACACCGCGAGCCGCTTCGACGAAGTCGAATTCAAATCGGCGAGCGTCATTTTGTGTACGCTCCAATGCTCATTCCTAACGAATGGGCTTATTTTATTTATTGCAGAGGAGGAATGTATTATGAAGAAAAAAATCATTGCGATGCTGATCGGAGTGACGGCAGTAACGGTAATGCTGGCCGGATGCGCAACTGTGGATGTTAATGTAACTCCCAAGTCTGATGAGGCAGAAGAGGCCGGTGAAGCTGCAGAGCCGGCGGATACCGGAGATACGGAAGGTGATGAAGCATCCGATCAGGAAAAGGCTGATGAGGTTGCGGCACTTATCGATGCAATCTATGTTCAGGAGCGAAACGATGAGACAGATGCACAGTGTGAGCTTGCAAGACAGAAGTGGGATGAACTGACAGATGCACAGAAAGAACTTGTAGAGGGTGAGAATGCGGACCCCGACTATTTCGGAAGAGATACGGGTGATGCATCCAAGGATGACCCTTTAAATTCGGATAATATCGGAGATAACGAGATACTTGTAGTATCATTCGGTACATCTTTCAATGATTCGAGAGTTGAGGATATAAAGGGAGTTGAGGAGGCAATTGCCGCAGCTTATCCCGACTGGGCGGTAAGAAGAGCATTTACTGCGCAGATAATCATCAATCACATACAGGCGCGTGACGGAGAGAAGATTGACAACATGGACCAGGCTCTTGAACGTGCGGTAGCAAGCGGGGTCAAGAATCTCGTAATCCAGCCTACACACTTGATGCACGGAGCAGAGTATGACGAGCTTACAGAGGCACTTGACAGATATGCTGATAAGTTTGATAGTGTTGCGGTTGCCGAGCCCCTTCTCGGAGAGGTAGGAAAGGACGCAAAGGTCATAAATGATGATAAGAAGGCGGTAGCCGAAGCAGTCGTAGCCGAAGCCGTAGCCGAGGCCGGTTACAAAGACATCGAGGACGCTGACAAGGCCGGTGCGGCGTTTGTATTTATGGGACACGGAACGGCTCATACAGCAAAGGTCAGCTACAGCCAGATGGCAACACAGATGGACAACCTCGGATACAAGAACGTGTTTATCGGTACGGTAGAAGGCGAGCCTGAAGAAACTTCATGCGAAAATGTAATGGAAGATGTTAAAGCGGCAGGCTATAATAAAGTTGTGCTCCGCCCTCTCATGGTTGTTGCCGGGGATCATGCAAACAATGATATGGCCGGTGACGATGATGACAGTTGGAAGAGTATGTTCAGCGCTGACGGGGCTTTTGAAAAAGTAGACTGCCAGATAGCAGGACTCGGAAGAATCAAAGAAGTACAGGATCTGTATGTTGCGCATACCAAGGCTGCAATCGATAACCTTGGAGCTGCGACTGCATCCCAAGAGGAAGCTTCGGAGGCATCAGAGCTTGCAGACGGCGAATATACGGCAGAGTTTATAACAGACAGTTCAATGTTCAAGGTAAATGACGAACTTGACGGAAAGTGTACACTTACGGTCAAGGACGGTAAGATGACAGCCCATATCACTCTTATGTCCACAGGTATACTGAATCTGTACCCGGGAACGGCAGAGGATGCACAAAAAGACGGCGCCACGCTTTTAGAGCCAACAAAGGACACGGTTAAGTACAGTGACGGAACAGAGGAAGAGGTAAACGGTTTTGACGTTCCGGTTCCTTATCTTGACAGGGATTTTGACCTTGCATTGATCGGAAAAAAAGGAAAATGGTATGACCACAAAGTTTCGGTTAAAAACCCGCAGTAAGATATTATCAAGAGCAGTTTTAGCGCTGCTGCCGTTAATAACAGCATTATTTGTAACCTCCTGCACTTCGCAGGGGGTTACAATGCATTATGTAGCCATAACTATGGAGGGTGGCTCCGGAAAGGCTTACATTGAGTCACCGGTAGAGATATCCGAAAGAGACGGGGTTACATACGCAAAACTGGTCTGGAACAGTGAAAACTATGATTATGTTATTGTGTATGGAGAAAAATACCTTAACGAGAATCCCGGTGGCCGGTCAACATTTACAGTACCGGTAAAATCATTCGATGAGCCCTTCGATTTTATCGGAGATACCGTGGCAATGAGCAAACCTCATGAAATAGAGTACACAATCACGTGGGGTGCTGTGACGGATAAAGGCGATTTTAAGCAGGAAGGCGCTTCGGATGCCGGTAAAGATGATAAAACACAGAATTCTGCATTCGGAAGGCGTCCGGAAGAGCCACGAGGTTTTCTTGTGGACGGACAGAGGCCTTCGGGGAAGATTTCGCTTTCATATGCCGAGGGCTTTGATATAATTAAATACGGTGATTACAGGCTTATAAGCATATACGGAGCGGATGATTATCTCCTTGTGCCGGAGGGAGGCAGAATACCGGAGATAAGGGACGAAAAAACCGGCGAAAAGGTTGACATAACTATGCTTCAACAACCGCTTGATAATACATATCTTGTTTCAACTTCCGTAATGGATCTGGTCAGGCAAATCGGTGCACTTGACTATATCAGACTGTCCGGGACAAAAGCGGAGGACTGGTCGGTAAAAGAGGCCGCAGACCTTATGCAGGACGGAAAGATAGTATATGCCGGCAAATACAGGACTCCGGATTATGAGCTGATACTTTCGGAAGGGTGTGATTTCGCTATAGAGAATACGATGATCTACCATGATCCGGAGGTTAAGGAAAAGCTTGAGGAATTAGGAATTCCTGTTATGGTTGAGACATCCAGCTACGAGAAAGATCCAAGAGGGAGAATTGAGTGGATCAAACTATATGGGGCTCTCTACGGAAAAGAGTCAGAGGCTGAGGACTATTTCAACAAAAGTGAAAAAGAAATAACATCAGTCATCGAAAAGGATAAGACCGGCAGACAGGTTGCATTTTTCTCTGTAACAGCTTCGGGTTTGATAAACGTAAGAAAACCGGATGATTACGTTGCCGGACTTATAGAACTTGCAGGGGGAAACTATGTACCTGCTGCAGCCGGTACAGTAGAAAACGGCGGCTCAGGTACTATGAATATGCAAATGGAAGATTTCTATGCCGCAACATATGATGCGGAAATACTTATATATAACAGTACCATAAGGGGAGAACTGGAGTCTGTCGCGGATCTTGTGGGCAAGAATGAGCTGTTTTCCGATTATAAAGCTGTAAAAGAACAAAACGTGTACTGCATGACGGGGGACTTTTTCCAGCACCCTACGGATACGGCGGAGTACCTGTCGGAGCTTAGGAGCCTGATAGAAGGGCAGGACGGTAATTATACATACTTTGAAAAACTGAAATGAGAAAAAGATGTACATTTGCGTTTGCAGCGGTCATTTTACTGCTCATAGTAAGCGTGTATACAAACTTAATAACAGGAACGGTTGTTATTTATCCGGCTGATATTTTATCTGCGATTGCAGGAAGAACAACAGGTGCCATGGAAGCCAGCGTTATAATGAATATAAGGGTTCCGAGAATAATTGCGGCTGTTATTTTAGGCGGGGCACTTGCTCTTTCCGGATATATGTTACAGACGTTTTTTAATAATCCCATTGTTGGTCCCTTTGTACTCGGAATTTCATCAGGGGCAAAGTTTACGGTTGCCCTTGCCCTTATCTTTTTTTTATCCGGAGGCCGGAAGCCGGGGACTGTTTCACTTGTAATGGCAGCCTTTGCGGGAGCTCTCGTATCAATGATGTTTGTCCTTGCCATTTCTGTCAGGGTTAAGAGCATGGGGATTCTTGTTGTGTGCGGTATAATGGTGGGCTACATATGTTCCGCAGTAACCGATCTTGTCGTGACCTTTGCCGATGATTCAAATATTGTAAACCTGCATAACTGGTCTCTCGGAAGTTTTTCAGGTATCAATATGTCGGATGTCGCTGTCATGACCTTTATAGTTGCCATATGTCTGATTGTTTCCGTGTTTTTGATTAAGCCTATGGCCGCGTACCGGCTCGGTGAGGAGCTTGCCGGAACCGAAGGAGTTAACATAATATTGCTAAGAGTTCTTTTGATCCTTATTTCAAGTTTACTATCTGCGACGGTTACGGCCTTTGCAGGTCCGATCTCGTTTGTAGGTATAGCTACGCCCCACCTGTGGAAAGCCATGACAAAAACTAGCGCTCCGGCTGTTATGATCCCGGGATGTTTCCTACTGGGTGGGGTAGTAACGCTTGTATGTGACGGCATAGCAAGGGGGCTTTTTGCTCCAACCGAGGTTTCGGTCAGCTCCGTGACGGCGGTCTTACTTGTCCCCGTTGTGATTACCGTTATGATCAGAAGAAAGAGGGAAAATGGCTGATCATGGAATAAATGAAAAAAAAGGCGAAGGTCTTCATACTTCGGAGCTAAACGTCGGCTATGACAGCGATATCGTAAAGAATATATCGCTTGCGGCCGCACCCGGAAAGATCGTAACACTTATAGGACCAAACGGAAGCGGAAAATCAACGATTCTCAAGACTGTTGCGGGACTTCTTGAGCCGCGTGGCGGAGTAATTATGCTCGAAGGGCGCAGCAGGGCAGATATAGGCTCCGGGGAAGCATCAAAGATACTTGCGGCAGTGATGACAGGGCGCGCTGATCCCGAACTTATGACCTGCAGAAGTGTTATAGAGAGCGGAAGATACCCATATACTGGGTTATTCGGTAAACTGTCGGAAGAAGACGTAAAAAAAGTCGATGAGGCTATGGCTGCGACCGATACCACGGATATTGCCGGCAGTGATTTTCGAAATATCAGTGACGGGCAGCGCCAGAGGGTACTGCTTGCAAGGGCGATAGCTCAGGATCCGCGTGTACTCATCCTTGACGAGCCGACATCATTCCTTGATATCCGTTACAAGATCGATATACTGACCAAGATAAAGAAACTGACAACCGAGAAGAATATAGCGGTTCTAATGTCACTTCATGAGCCGGATATCGCGATGAAACTGTCCGATACCGTTGTGGCGGTAGGAGACGGAAGGGTTTTGCGTGTAGGGACGCCGGATGAAGTCTTTACGGAGGAGTTTATACGGGAACTGTATAAACTCGGGGATATGGATGTCGCACTATTAGGAAAAATCTGGGTTGATGGCAAGAATGAGTCAACCAACATTCGCTATGCGAATGTCGCCGCGTCTTCGATTTCTTCGAAATCGAGACATTTAATGATCCAGGGCACGATGTCAAACGTGGGCAAGAGTGTTATAGCGGCGGCACTATGCAGGATCTTCGCTCAGGACGGGTACAAGGTTGCACCCTTCAAGTCACAGAATATGGCAAACAATTCGTTTGTTACCGCTGACGGGCTTGAGATGGGCAGAGCCCAGGTAATGCAGGCTGTTTGTGCCGGAGCAGAACCCGACGTACGCATGAATCCCATACTTCTAAAACCTACGGATGAGTGTGGCTCCCAGGTGGTGGTTATGGGAAAACCTGTCGGAAATATGCGGGCTGCTGAGTATTTTGAATACAAAAAATCGCTGGTTTCCACTATAAAAGCTGCATATGACAGTCTTTCTTCCGAATATGACATTATAGTTATAGAGGGCGCAGGATCTCCTGCCGAGATCAACCTTAAGGAAAATGATATTGTAAATATGGGACTTGCAAAAATGCTGGATGCCCCGGTGCTCCTTGTGGGGGATATAGACAGAGGCGGGGTGTTTGCGCAGCTTATCGGAACCCTTGATCTACTGGATGATGATGAAAGAGACAGGGTAAAAGGGCTTGTAATCAACAAATTCAGGGGCGATAAGGCTCTTTTGGCACCGGGTATCGATATGCTTAAGGAAAAGGCAAAGTGTGACGTAACCGGCGTGATCCCTTATATGGATATTAATATTGATGATGAGGATTCCCTTTCCAACAGATTTGCAAGAAGAGAAGCGAAGGATTTTGATATTGTAGTAATCAGACTCCCGCATATAGCCAATTACACTGACTTTGACGTTTTCGAGGAATCGGATGATATTTCCGTAAGGTATGAAAGGCACCAAGAGCGGATAGGAAAGCCTGATATGCTCATAATCCCGGGAACCAAGAATACGATAGGGGATCTAAAATGGCTTAAAGCTTCGGGAATTGCGGATGTAATTACAAAACTTGCCGGTGAGGGCGTTCCGGTATTCGGCATATGCGGAGGATTTCAGATGCTTGGTCGTAATATCAAAGATCCGGAAGCTGTTGAGGGGACGGAAAGTGAGATGGGGCTTGGACTTCTTCCTGTTGATACGGTAATGAAATCCTCGAAAACGAGAAAATCATTTGCCGGAAATATAAGTGTTCCGACAGGTGTATTGTCGCCACTTGCAGGACATGAGATAAAAGGCTATGAGATACACATGGGGCAGACGGAGCCCTTTGACAGAGCCTGTGAGTTTACATCCGAAGGAAGCGGATACTGCCTCGGCAATGTTTACGGGACATATGTGCATGGCATATTTGATGAGAATATGATGGCAGCGGACATTGTCCGGGTCATATCCGGGCTTAACGAAAAGAGTGTTGATGTATCAGCTCTTGCCGACCGGGCAGGATATAAGCAGAAACAGTATGATCTTCTTGCGGATACTGTACGGGCGAGCCTTGATATGGATGCCATTTACAGGATGATACAATGACAAAAGAAGAGCTTTTTGAGATAATCATAGATAATCCTGATGAGAGTGCCTATAAAAATGCAAAGAAGAGATTTGACTCCCTTGCAAAGCCCCTCGACGGCTTCGGAGACTTTGAAACCATGATATGCAAAATCGCATCGGGTCAGCACACCGATAAGCCGGATATATCAAAAAAGGGTCTTGTAATAATGATCGCTGATAACGGTGTAACAAGTGAAGGGGTTTCCCAGACATCTTCGGATGTAACTCTTTCGGTTGCAAGGCTGATGGGAGCAGGAAAAAGCACTGTAGGAGTAATGACCGAAGATTATCCGGTTGACATAATTCCTATAGATATAGGTATAAACTCTGATGAGATAATCCCGGGAGTTGCCGGTATGAAGATTAAACACGGAACGGGTAATATCTCAAAGGAACCGGCTATGACCGAAGAAGAATGCCTTGCAGCCATAAGCGCGGGAATGTCGGTTGCGGATATGTGCAGTAAGCGGGGGATAAAGCTTGTTGCCACGGGAGAGATGGGAATAGGTAACACGACCACATCCACAGCGTTGTTTTGCGCTCTGTCAGGCTGTGGAGTTGAAGAGGCAACCGGAAGGGGAGCCGGCCTTTCCGATGAGGGCCTTAAAAAGAAAACAGGTGTTATAAAAAGATCTTTAAGCCTTCATAAATTAAATAACATACCCGTAAATGCACTTGAAAAACCATATGTTTTTAATGCATTGAAATCCGTAGGAGGCCTTGACATCGCGGGACTTGCCGGATTGTATACAAGATGCGCACAGCTTGGAATAACAATTGTTATAGATGGGTTCATAAGTGCGGTCGCAGCTCTTGCAGCGTCAGCTCTTAACCCGAATGTTAAGGGATATCTTCTTGCTTCACACAGCGGAAGGGAAAAGGGAAGTCAGATGGTACTTGATATGCTGGGTCTTATTCCTGTCATACATGCGGATATGGCTCTGGGAGAAGGAACAGGTGCCGTAATGCTCTTCCCGCTCCTTGATATGGTAATGTCAGTCTACAATAACGGAATATCATTTTCGGACACCGATATTGTCCAATATGAGAGGTTTGACATATGATCACTTTAGTATCGGGGCCGCCCGCAAGCGGAAAATCCGCGCTTGCCGAGGAGCTTGCATTAAGTGAGCCGTACTCTTGCAGATACTACATAGCTACCATGAAAGTTATGGATGATGACGGTGCAAGCAGAGTTAAAAGGCACAGACAGGCCAGGGAGGGTAAGGGATTTACTACGCTTGAGATAGAAACCGGGATAGAGACAGCCGACAGACTCATAAGTGATCCGAAAAACAGTGTGATATTGCTTGAATGCGTTGCTAACCTTGTGGGGAATATGATGTATGATCTGCCTGATATGTACAGGCTTTGCCGTTTAGGAGAAGAGGGTGAAAATGATTTTGCAAAAAGGGCGGCAAACAAGGTGTTCGAATTAGGGAAAAAATCCGGCAGCCTTATAGTTGTTACAAGCGAATATGCAGATGATGATAATGACGATAAGGATACACGATTATACAAGAAATTGTTGAGAATGGTTAACATAACTATAGAAGAAGGTGCGGACAGAACGTTTCGCACAGGAGTGGTAAAGGAGAGTGATTATGAAGATATTAAGGAGCATACCGGCGGCTTTTTCCATGTATTCGAAGATTCCGGTGCCGGGCTTTCGGGCAAAGGATGATGATATTAAAAACTGTATAATGTTTCTGCCGCTTGTGGGGGCAGTTATCGGGGCTGTAATGTTCTTCCTGATACGGCTTCTGTCATACCTTCCGGCTCCTGTATCGGTAAGGGCGATGATACTTGTTATAGTGCCTCTGATAATAACCGGTGGATTTCACATCGACGGGTTCATGGATACGGTTGACGCGCGAAGCTCGCTTAAATCACCGGAGGAGAGGCTTGAGATTTTAAAGGACCCTCATATAGGAGCTTTTGCCGCAGTACGGCTGTTGATACTTGGCATAATTGCAGTAAGTTCACTTGTGGTCATTATTAATCTCGATTCCCAATCCGAACGTCCCATCTATGTGCTCGCCTGCACCGCTTTTATGGTCTCGAGAGTACTTGCCGCACTTACTTCCGTTTACATGAAAAAAGCCAAAAAAGACGGAATGCTTGCAGAGGAGGTCGAAGAGAGCGGGAACGCCTGCACAGTCGCACTTATGATCCAGCTTATTGTGCCCATCTCCCTTATGGCATATCTTAATGCCGTATACACCGGCATAATACTTGCCGCATTCATTGTTTTTACCTGCTTTTATAAGCATATGGCGAAAAGAGAGTTCGGTGGAGTTACGGGAGATACAGCAGGGTACTATGTCACAACTTCGGAGGTGTTTGTGCTTGCAGTACTTGCTGTTACGGCAATGCTGCTTATCGGACGGATTTGAATAATGCGGGATAGCCATCGAAAAGGGGAGAAAAATGGGAAAAATCAAGACAATAATACTCATTCGGCACGGAAAGACCGCATATAACGCTCTCGGAAAATACATGGGCCGTGGCGTTGATGAGGAACTTTCGGATGAGGGAATAAAAGAGATAATAGCAAAAAGAGACGGTCTGCGTGCAATATCAGAGGGAGCGGCTGTATTTACGGGACCTCTTAAACGTGCAAAGGATACCGCCGGACTCATTTTCTACGATAAAGATGTGAGGATCGTGGAGGAGCTGACGGAAATAGACTTCGGAGATTTTGAGGGAAAATCCGCTGCGGAATTATCGGATGATCCACGCTACCAGCAATGGATCGACTCGGACGGAACTTTGCAGTTCCCTGGCGGAGAGTGCATAGAAGAATTTCGGGCAAGGACCATGGATAGTTTACATAACATCATTAAGCTGTCCGGTAACGATGACAAAATAGCGATAGTGTGCCATGGCGGCTGTATCATGGCGATAATGAGCGGACTGTGCGGCGGTAAGTACCATGATTACCTGATACCGAACCTTGACGGGTACATATTAAGTGTGACTGTGAATGATGAGAGATTATCTGATATTACATATGATCGCATTGGCAGGCGGAATATGGCTTGATCTGTGTCTTGGCGATCCTCATACAATTCCTCACCCTGTAAGGGCAATCGGAGTTCTTATATCTTCGCTTGAGCGGTGGCTGTATCCGGACACCGGAAAAAACTTGAAGCGTTCGTTGTTACTTAGGGGATTCCTGCTGTGGCTGGCTGTTACTCTGACAACGGTTCTGGTTACTTTGTCTATTGTTATTGCAGCAGCATTTACGGGCAAAATCATGTTTGTGGCGGTTGAAACAATCCTTACATTCTACTGCCTTGCGGCAAGATCTCTGCGTGATGAGAGCATGAAAGTGTATGAATGTTTGAAGGATGTATCAGAAGGTGAAAAATCGGACACAGGACACCTTGAGAGGGCAAGGGAAGCACTTTCCATGATAGTAGGGCGTGATACAAAAGTGCTTGATGAGGCCGGGATCGTGAGTGCAACCGTTGAAACTGTGGCGGAGAATACTTCAGACGGCGTTATAGCGCCGCTTCTGTACACGGCATTGGGCGGCCCTGTTCTCGGAATGTTCTACAAGGCCATAAACACCATGGATTCAATGATCGGCTATAAGAACGACAGATACCGGTACTTTGGCAGATTTGCCGCCAGGGCGGATGATGTGGCAAACTTCATCCCATCAAGGGTAAGTGCTGTATTTATGATCATATCTGCCGGAATGATGAGTATATATACAAGGGTAAAAAGCAGTTTAAGGCGATCTTCAGGCGAGGAAATGCCGTATTATTCGATAATAAGAGCCCTGTCGGTATACAGGCGTGACCGGCTGAAGCATAACAGTCCAAACAGCGCCCAGACCGAGAGCGTCTGTGCCGGTGCACTGGGTATCAGACTGGGCGGGAGGAGCTTTTACGGCGGGGCAGCTGTTGATAAACCGTATATCGGAGATGATACCCGGAAGATTGAGGCAGAGGACATCGGACGCTCCATTACGCTTATGTTCGTGACTGAAGGAGTGGCTGTGTTGATAATATACAGTTTGATTATTTTGTTTTAATAAGGAGTGTCGCGGATGAGACACGGCGGCGACATTTATAACAACAGCGTTAATATCGACTTTTCGGTAAGTCTGAACCCGTATGCAACTGATGAGCTAAAGGCTGTCATGGGTGAAGCTGTGACAGAGGGTATGGCATCGGCAGGAGTTTACCCGGATTCGGAGCAGAGGGCTGTAAGATCAGCTATAGCAGATATGGAGAATGTAGAGCCTGAATGCGTTTATACCGGGAGCGGAGCATCCGAATTATTGCTCGCAATTGCACGCATGTGTAACCCTAAGAACGCTCTTTTGATCGAACCATGTTACAGCGGTTACGGCTATGCACTGAACTGCATTAGGGATTGCGGGATTAAACGGCACTTGTTAAAGGAAGACGAAGGATTCTGTCTGACCGAAGACGTTCTTGCAGCTCTTACGGAAGAGATTGACATGGTGTTTCTTGCCGATCCGAACAATCCGACGGGAAGGAACATAGACGGTAGCCTGCTTGAGAAGATACTCGACAGAGCGTCTGAACTTAATATAAGTGTAGTACTTGACCGGAGCTTTTACATGCTCTCGGATGCGTATATAAAAAGCACTGATGAGAAGTGTTCGAAGCTGATTTCAAAATACAAAAACCTGTATATTACAAAATCATTTACCAAGTGTTTTGCGCTCCCCGGTATAAGGATGGGATATGTCATAAGCAGTGCTGACAACGTGTTTAAGCTTATCCGGCACCTTCCGGAATGGAATATCTCATCTGTATCAAATGCATTTATGAGAAGATTATCCGGCTTTGCAAAGGACGGAAAATTCTTTAAGGATTCTATGGAAATGATCAAAGCCGAACGTGATTTTTTAACTCGGGAATTGTCCGGAATCGGGTTCGAGGTATTCAAAAGCGATGCAAATTATCTTCTCATCAAATGTCAAGAAAACATCTACGAGAAGTTATTGTCCCAAAAAATTCTTGTCAGAAAGTGTGCTGATTTTCACGGACTGGATGAGAGGTTTTACAGGATAGCTGTAAGAGGAAGGAAAGAAAACAATTTGCTCATTAATAATCTGGTCACATTGATTACAGATTTGTAATGTATCGGAATATTAAAACAGGGTCGGAAGAATTGGTAAAGATGGAAGATATGGCTAGGATTATTGAGGTTTTAAAGCCTGCAGATATAGAAAGAAGAAGTTTTGAGATCATATCCGAAGAACTGGAAAAAACCGGTGTGATGATAAACGGGGATATAACCGTAACGGATTCAGTAGGAAATTCGCGGATCATGTCCGTTATAAAAAGATGTATTCATACCACAGCGGATTTTGACTATGCAAAGACGATGTATTTCTCTGACAGGGCAATTGATGTGCTTGAGGATCTGATCAGGGGCGGTGCAACGATAGTTACCGATACAAATATGGCGCTTTCCGGGATAAACAGGAGGGAACTTTCCAAATACGGATGCAATGCGGTCTGCTTCATGTCCGATGAGGCAGTTGCAAAAGAGGCTGCAGAGCGGGAGCTGACAAGAGCCCATGTTTCCATGGAGCATGCAATGAAGATCGAAGGAGATGTGATCTTCGCTCTGGGAAACGCCCCGACTGCGCTTATTACGCTGTGTGAGCAATTTGACAGAGGCAATTACAGACCTGCATTTATAGTAGGTGTTCCGGTAGGGTTTGTTAATGTAACGGCTTCGAAGGAAATGATCAGGGAAACCGGTATCCCCTGCATTTTGAATATGGGGCGTAAAGGCGGAAGCAATGTTGCCGCGGCCATAATCAACGCCGTCCTGTATGGCATGAGCTAGTGCCCTGTCTGACAGGCCCCGTTTCTAGTGAAGGTATAGTATGATTGAAAAAAACTTAAAATACGGATTTACCACGGGAAGTTGTGCGGCTGCGGCTGCAAAAGCCGCAACCCTTATGCTTTTTGAACAGAAGAAAACAGATAGGGTTTCGATACTGACACCTGCGGGGGTCAGATATGATGCACCGCTCGAAAAAGTTATGTTAACTAAAATGGAAGCCTCCTGTGCCGTAAGAAAGCCTGAAAGTGACGATCCAGACGTTACGGCGGGCATTCTTATTTATGCAAAGGCACAACTTGCGGCGGATGATTTTGGCGAAGCCGCCGGGACACCGGGATGTGTGATCATAGAGGGCGGAGAAGGCATCGGTAGGGTTACTAAGCCCGGGCTTGACCGTCCGGTGGGGGATGCGGCAATTAATACCGTACCACGGCAGATGATCGAAGCGGAAGTAAGGTCTGTTGCCGAAGAGTACGGATTTTCCGGTGCCGTCAGGATAGTAATATCCGCTCCCGAAGGGGCTAAAATCGCAGAGAAAACCTTTAATTCCCGGCTTGGGATAGAAGGCGGGATATCGATAATAGGAACGAGCGGTATAGTGGAGCCTATGAGTACAAAGGCAATAGTCGACACGATAACCGTAGAGCTCCGGCAGCTAAAAGAGATGGGCTGCGATATTGCCGTTGTATCACCCGGGAACTACGGGTTTGATTTTATGAAGGAGTATTACGGCTATGATCTTGACAGAGCCGTAAAATGCTCGAATTACATCGGAGACACAATAGATATCGCCGGAAATCTCGGCTTTTCCGGGATGCTGCTTGTAGGACATGTCGGAAAGCTCATTAAAGTTTCGGGCGGAATAATGAATACCCATTCTGCCGAAGGCGACTGCAGGATGGAACTTATGGCTGCCGCTGCAGCAAGGGCGGGGGCATCGGGAAACGTAATCAACCGCATTCTTGACAGTGTATCGACAGATGATGCCTATAAGCACATGACAGATGCCGGAATAGAAAAAAAGAGTTTTGAATATATCATGGAGCGGATCAATCATTATCTGACAAAGCGCGGGCAGGATATGAAGATCGGATGTATCGTGTATTCCAATAAATTCGGGCTTCTGGGGGAGTGCGGGCCTAAAGAACTTATAAAAAAGGGGCTTGGAGAGAGCAAATGATTCATTTTGTAGGGGCAGGACCCGGAGCCGTCGACCTGATAACGGTCAGGGGAATGAGACTGATAGAGGAAGCGGATGTGATAATCTATGCCGGAAGCCTTGTAAATCCGGGGCTTCTTGACTATGCAAAAAAGAATCCGGAAATTTACAACAGTGCGGAAATGACTTTGGAAGAAGTTGCAGAAGTTATGTTAACCGCGGACAGGGAAGGAAAAAATGTTGTAAGGCTTCACACCGGAGATGCGAGCATATACGGAGCGGTACGGGAGCAGATGGACATCCTTGATGCCAACGGTACCGAATATGATTCCACACCGGGAGTCAGCGCCTGCTTTGGGGCTGCGGCCTCCATGAATATTGAATACACGCTTCCTGATGTGACGCAGACTCTTATCATTACGCGCATGGAAGGCAAAACAGGGGTTCCTGACAGGGAAAGTATAGAGTCTCTTGCCGCACACAGGACATCCATGGCAATTTACCTAAGCGCCGGAATGACAGAGGAGCTTTCGAGAAGGCTCATGGATGGGGGAGTATGCGGCGATATGCCTGCGGCAATAATATATAAAGCCACCTGGCCCGAAGAAAGAATAGTTATATGCACCGTATCCATGCTGGGGGAGAGAGCAAAGGAAGCAGGGATTACCAAAACCGCCATAATTCTTGTGGGAGATGCTGTTACTCACACGAAGTATTCAAGATCGAAGCTATACGATCCCACTTTTTCAACAGAGTATCGAACTGCCAAAGCTGAGCTGCAAAAATAAGGGTTAATACTATGATAAAGGATATAATCTGCTTTAACGAAAACGGCGCAAAAATCGCCCAAAAGCTTAATAGCGCAGCCAAAGAGGCGGGAATAGAATGTGCAAACACGTTTTTTTGTAATGCTGACAGTGCCCGGGAGGGTTTTGAAAGTATTGGTCTTGATGATTTTGCCCGCAGGGGTTTTAGTGATGGACATGCCCTTATATTTGTAGGCGCTGCGGGTATAGCATCCCGTGCAATAGCACCTTACATCAAGGATAAACTGACGGACTGTCCGGTTATAGTCATTGATGATGGGGGAACATTTGTGATTCCGCTGCTTTCAGGGCATGCAGGCTCTGCCAACAAGCTTGCCGTGATTATTGCGGAGCTTATGGGTGCCATTCCAGTCATAACAACCTCCACTGATGTTAACGGCGCATTTTCGGCCGATGTATTTGCTGTCGAAAACCGCCTTACCATACAAAACCGGGAGGGTATCAAAAAGGTCAGCACCAAGGCAATAGAAGGGAAACCTGTAACCATATCGATAAAGGATTATCCGCCGGCCGAACCGGTTGACATAATTCTGGCGGACGAGACCGACAGGGAGTATTCACTTCTCCTACGGCCGAAAGAGTACGTTGTCGGAATCGGAATGAGAAAAGGTAAGGATACAAATGAGACGGAGGAGTTTGTGCTTGGGAAACTGCGCGAGGCCGGCATCAAAACAGAGGACGTGTATGCAATGGCAACAATAGATATTAAAGCCGGTGAGCCGGCGATCAGGGCTTTTTCGACAAAGTACAGGATTCCGGTGATAGGGTTTGAAGCGGCCCTCCTTAATAAGGCGGCAGGTGATTTTACACCTTCGGAATTTGTGAAAGAGACAGTCGGTGTCGACAATGTATGTGAGAGGGCGGCAGCACTTGCGGCAGGTGCTTCGGGAAAAATCATATGCAAAAAGACTAAAGGCGACGGGATTACACTGGCTATAGCCCGGAGGCGGATATGAGCAGAATATATGTGGTGGGGATAGGCCCCGGCAGCATTTCGGCAATGACCGGGGATGCAATAACGGCAATAGGAAGCAGTGATGTTATAGTCGGATACAAGGTATATACAGATCTGATAAAAGACCTTTGTGAGGGCAAAGAGATTGTTGACAGCGGGATGAGGCAGGAGATAGAAAGGTGCAGACTCTGCGCGGAACTTGCGATAAGCGGTAAAACGGTAAGCCTTATTTGCAGCGGGGATGCGGGAGTGTATGCAATGGCATCGCCTATGCTTGAAGTGGCGAAGAAGGCAGGCTTTTCGGATGTTGTTGTAGTTCCGGGGGTCACCTCGGCCCTGTCGGGTGCTGCAGTGCTCGGTGCACCTCTGTCCCATGATTTTTGCACGATTAGTTTAAGCGATCTGCTGACCCCGTGGGAGACTATCGAAAAGAGGCTGAAACTTGCTGCCGAAGCGGATTTTTGTATAGTGCTCTATAATCCGGCAAGCCGAAAGAGGGCGGATTATCTGAAGAGGGCGTGCGGTATTCTTATGCAGACATTGCCTTCCGACAGAGTGTGCGGATATGTCAGGAACATCGGAAGATACGGGGAAGAGGCGAAAATCTGTACGCTCGGCGAACTGGCCGATGAACCGGTTGATATGTTTGTTACCGTGTTTATAGGTAATTCACAAACTTATGCAAAGGACGGCAGGATGATCACGCCGAGAGGATATAAATTGCAGTGAAGATAATGATTTTTTCCGGAACAAGTGAAGGAAGAAGACTGTCGGAGATGCTCTCATCGGATGGTATCCCCCATTTCGTGTGCGTTGCTACCGAATACGGGCGTGATGTAATGAGGATATCTTCTGCTGCTACGGTGGCTGTCGGCCGGATGGATTCGGACGCTATGACAGAATACATGGCGGCATGCGGCTTCGGAAAAGGTGATATTGTCGTTGATGCGACTCACCCGTATGCAACTCAGGTTTCGGAAAATGTTAAGGAAGCTGCCGAAAATTCGTATTGCCGGCTGATAAGGGTCGCAAGGGCCTCTGCAAGCGAGAATGGCAGATGCTTTGATACAATGGGAGATTTTGCAGCATTTATTGACCGCAAGGATGGCAATATACTGCTTACAACAGGCACCAATACACTTGATGAGTACTGCCTGCATGTATCACATCAAACGCTTGAGAGGACGTACGTCCGCATTATTCCTTCAAAAGAAAGCGTTGATAAAGTCTTATCCTGTGGGATTGAGAGTTCGCACATCATTGCAATGCAGGGACCATTTACGTACGAGATGAATCGGGCCTTGCTTGAACAGTACAAAATCAGGCATATGCTGACCAAGGACAGCGGTTCAGCGGGCGGTTTTTCGCAAAAGTGCGATGCGGCGTCCTCTCTCGGAGTGTCGGTAAGTGTGATCGCAAGGCCGGCAGCAGAAGAGGGGGTTAGTATCTTTGAGGCATACCGGATGGTCACGGATAAAGAGTATGTTCCAAAACGCCGGATAGTGCTTGCCGGATACGGTCCGGGGAGCCAATCATCCGCTACATATGATGTTACAGATGCCATAAGTCGAGCGGATGCGGTGTTTGGTGCAAAGCGCCTTGTTGAGAATGTAAGAGCACCCCGTAAATACGAAATGTACCTTGCTGAGGATATTATAAAAGTACTGGAAGAGAATGCGGACATTGAGAACGCGGTTGTTCTGTTTTCGGGTGATCCGGGATTCTATAGTGGAGCCAGGACGGCATTTATCAGGTTCAAGGAATGGGACCAAGAAGCCAAAGTGAGGATATTAAGCGGGATTTCGTCCGTATCGTATATGGCGGCAGCTGCCGGTGTAACATGGGAAGATGCGGCACTTGTCAGCGTTCACGGAAGGGGCTCGGAACGGGATTTCGATAAACTCATAGACTGCATCAGGCATAACAGCAAGACTTTCGCACTTGTATCGGGAGATTATGATATCAGAAAGATTGCCGGAATGCTGGATGAGAAGCAGATTTCTGTTCGGATATTGGTCGGAAGCAATCTTTCGTATGAAAATGAGAAAATCACTTCGCTGAGCATTAGTGAAGCCTTGAAGTATAAAAATGACAGAACAATAACAGCGTTATTTATCAACGACAAACGATCCGTCACTATCGGTTACGACAATAGAGCGGGATCCAAAAGCGGCAGACCTCATTAAAGAAAACGTCAGGAAATTTGGATTGCATAATGTTAAAATCATAAAGGATGATGCCGTTGACGTTCTTAGAGATCTTGACCGTCCGGACTGCGTGTTTATCGGCGGCTCCGGGGGAGAACTCGATAAGATCACGGAAATTATCACGCAAAAAGGGACGGGTATACGATTTGTCGCTAACGCCGTTATTCTCGAGACAATGGATGAGATAAGGCGGATTATGGACAAATATAACGCATCGGATGTCAGAATGGTCCAGATCGCAGTTTCTGATATCAAGGCAGTGGGGAGTCATCATATGATGCAGGCACAGAATCCCGTTACGATAGTATCGTTTATAGTCTAAGGTCAGGGAATAAGCTATGAGAATAAATAAAAGACAGTTTATATGGTCGGCTGTGACTGCAACATTTATATTTATTGCGCTTGCGGTTGTGATCAGTTCAGTGCTGCAAAGTGAGCAGGATCTGTATATAAGTGAGGTTGTTTCGCACAACAAAAGTGTTATTTATGATTCGATAGGATGCTATCACGATTATATCGTAATAGCAAATGAAACTGATCACGATATCGAAGTGAAGGACTACGCATTATCGGATGACAGTACCCGGCTTAGAAAGTACGTATTTCCGGAACTTCTGCTCAAGTCGGGTGAAGGAGTACTGGTATGGGCTGATCAGCCTTCCGAGTACAGAGAATTCTTCCGGGATGATAATGCGCTGTATAGCGGCTTTCGAATAAGCGACCGGGAATTTCTGTATCTTTCGGATAGTGACGGTAACGTAGTGGACTCTCTCAGAACGCCTAAGATGAGTGACGACCAGGCTTATTTAAGAAGCCGCGTTGACAAACGTGGGAAAGTTGGGACACCTAATGAACTGGATAATGAGCCGCCAAAAGTTTCCTCTGCCGTAAAAGCTCCAATCCTGTCGAAAGAGTCCGGATTCTTTGACGATCCTTTTAGCCTGTCAATAGACGGTGGAAAGAATGATGTATATTATACGACGGACGGAAGCAGCCCGTACAGGGCAGGGATATTGTATGAAGGAGAGATACTCGTACATGACAGAAGCAGTGATCCGAATGATTATGCGGGGATAGAGTCGATATCCTTATTGCCGGACTGCTATATTCCGACAGATCCCGTTGATAAGGCGACCGTTGTACGCGCAGTTTGCCGGCAGCCAAATGGGATGTTCTCTGAGGAAGTGACGGCAATTTATCTGGTAGGCCGGCATTTGAGAAGTTCTTGCGAAAAAACGTATACAATGTCGATTATTGCTGATCCGGAAGACTTGTTTTCGGATTCAAAAGGTATATATGTGACAGGAAATGTTTGGGCAATGAACAGGAAAAAGGCTGATGAACTGGAAACAACTGACGAATATGCCAAGCTTTTCAGGATGCCTACAAATTACAATATGAGGGGCAAGGGCTGGAAGAAAAATGCCAGACTGACACTTTTTGATCCATCCGGGGCACTATTATATGATGAGAAGGATACGATAGGAATTCACGGAAACTGGGCAAGATCTATGAACCAGAAGGGATTTAATCTGAGACCACAGGATGAAAGCGGAACTGTTTTTGCCGGCCTGTTTGGGGACTCCGGAAATACTCTTGTTCTTAGGACGGGAGGTACGGATGATCGTGATCTGACAAACTTTAGGGATGCGCTTAACAACCGCATTGCTACCAATCTTGCGGTAGCGCCCCAGAACTCGGTTTGTTGCCAGGTATTTCTGAACGGTGAATATTGGGGATGCTATAATCTTCAGGAGAGACTTGATGAAAGCTATATTGAATCTAAATTCGGAGTCAGCAAGGAAGATGTTAATCTGATCAAAAACTTTGAGGCGGTATCGGGGTCGGAAAAAGACCTGGAACAGTACCATGAACTTGAGGATTATGTTTTGACGAACGACCTGTCCGATGACTTGAATTATAATAAATTTTGCGATATGGTTGACATTAACAGCCTTATTGACTATTACTGTATGGAAATCTATTGTTCCAATTCCGATGCGTATGATAACAATGTAGCGCTTTGGAGAACAAGAACAACAAGCGACAGCCCTTATGCTGACGGAAAATGGCGTTACCTTTTGATAGACACTGATGCAAGTGCCCAAAATGCCGAGCAGGACTCATTTGTCGGCGGACATTACGGGGGCTATAATCCTGATACAGAAATTTTCTTTTCGAATCTTTCGGGGAATGCTTCCTTCAGGGAAAGCTTTACTAGACGTTTCTTGTATCTAGCTGATAATGATTTTTCGTATGACCATATAGAACCGATCATAGATGAGTTTGAAGAAATATATGGTAAAGCAATGACAGAGTCTTTACGGCGTTATTTGAATCCGTCATTCAGCGAGGAAGAATATTTGGAAAACGCGGAGGCTGTACGCACTTTTTACCGAGAGAGAGGAGATTATATTTGCGAGTATCTGATGGAACATCTTGCAAACTGATAACGATGCGTCATGAGGAAAAGTTCATCTGCTCTGAACGTGAACTGAATGTTTTCGCACACCGTCTGCAACCATTTATGTATTCTGACAGCCATCAGTCCGGTGACAGCTATCATATCCGAAGCCTTTACTTTGATACGATTGATGACCGTATGTATGGAGAGAGCCTTGACGGTGTAGATAAAAGAAGCAAGTATAGGATACGATTTTACAATATGCGGGATGATTTTTTCAGACTTGAACGTAAGGATACGATTGGCAGACTGAAACAAAAACAATCCGTAATCGTTGATAAGATGGATGTGGAACGTATTCTTTGCGATAAAGAGCACGTTCCGGGTGATTGGCAGGATAAGCAAGGGGTTTTGCAGGAAGTTTACGCACTATGTCAAACGGATGGTCTGAGGCCTGTTGCAATTGTGGACTACACACGTATGGCTTTTGTATATCCGATCGGAAATGTCAGAATCACATTTGATTGTGATATATCCTGCACTTTCAGGGTGGGGGATCTAATGGATCCGAACGCTGTCCTCTATCCGGTTCTTCCGGCCGGAAAGCATATTTTGGAAGTAAAGTATGACGGAATTCTCCCGGGATTTCTATCTTCCTTGTTGAATATGGGAAATTTGCAACAAACCTCGTTTTCCAAGTATACGTATTCGAGGATTACGATAGATAATAATGGAATTATAGGTTAACGGATACCGGAAAGGAATAAAAAATGAGTGTTAAAGATATTATCAAGTCTTCTGTACTTAGAAATTTTACAACGGATATTACTGCAGAACGTATAATCATAGTTTTGCTGGTTGCATTTGCTCTGGGGATTTATATTTTTCTCATCTATCGTGTATCAGTAAATAATGAGTTTTACTCCAAGGATTTTAACAGGGCGCTGGTGCTGATGGCTCTTGTTACGGCGGGTATAGTCCTTGCGGTACAGTCGAACCTGGTAATCTCGCTTGGTATGGTAGGTGCCCTTTCTATTGTGAGGTATCGAACTGCTGTCAAAAGTCCTCTTGACCTTTTCTTTTTGTTTTGGTCGATAAGTATTGGAATAATATGCGGTGCAGGTCTTTATTTGCTTGCGGTAATAATGTGCATTGCAGTTACTCTGGGACTTTTTATTACCGGAATGATGAACAGCCCGGTAAGCTTGGGCCTTCTGATCGTAAACTGCGATTCGCTGGATTCTGCTGATGAGACGGTTGATATGATAAGAGAGCATACAAAGTTTTTACGGATGAAGAATAAAACGGTATCGTCGGACAATGTTGAACTGGTACTTGAGTACAAGTCAAAGAGCGACCATGAGCTTGAGAGGGCGCTGGCCGATAAAGCCGGAATAAACAGGTTTGCGTTTGTGAATTACGATAGGGAGACACGAATCTGAAAACACGACGGCCCAAAAAAATAACGGAGTCTAGGGTTATGATAGCTGCAGTTTCAAGCGGCTCCGGCAAGACTACGGTGACCGTTTCACTTCTTGAAGCATTAAAGCGCAGGGGATATACTCCTGTATCGTTTAAATGCGGGCCCGATTATATCGATCCGATGTTTCACAGAACGGTTCTGGAGATAGACAGCCTTAACCTCGACTCGTATTTTATGTCCGAAGAAGAGATAATTGAGACACTTAGCCGGTATGGCGGCGACATTTCGGTGATCGAGGGCGTAATGGGAATCTATGACGGGCTTGATACTGCATCCGACAGGGGATCGTGTTATGAGATCGCGAGGATAACGAAGAGTCCGGTAATCCTTGTCGTAAATGCTGCGGGATTGGGGCGTACGATAACATCTGTTATAAAAGGCGTACTTTCCGACGATACGGAAAATCTCATACACGGAATCATTCTTAACCGCATATCTGACAGCTTCTACGATAAGCTACTGCCATATCTTAAGGGCGAAATTGCCGCTATAAGGGATGATGTCAGTGTCATCGGGCATATTCCGGATAACAAAGACATTCACATAGACAGCAGACACTTAGGGCTGACACTTCCGCATGAGATAGACGGAATAAGAGAAATGATTTCAAAGGGGGCTGATCTGATTGAACAGTACTGCGACATCGACAGGATCATCGAAATATCGCAAAATTGCTGTGGCATCTGATGAAGCCTTCTGCTTCTACTATCCGCAGAATATAAGTTTTCTGGAGGAAATGGGATTTGAGCCTGTGTATTTTTCTCCGATAAGGGATGAAAGAGTCCCGGAAGGCGCTGATGCGATCCTTCTCGGAGGAGGCTATCCCGAGCTTTATCTGGACGAGCTTAGCCGCAACACTTCAATGCTTGCGTCGGTAAGAGACGCTATAGATTCCGGCATTCCTTCACTTGCCGAATGCGGCGGATTTATGTATCTGCACAGGACAATAGAGTCCAAAGAGGGAAAATCATATGAGATGGCAGGTGTGATTGACGGCAGGTGCCGGTATGCGGGACATCTTGTGAACTTCGGATATACCGAAGTTGTCGGATACGCGTGTAACGGAAATATCGATGCTAGGGAAGAGTACTCTGCCCGGAGTTCGTTTGCTACCGGTATGAAGGGTCACGAATTCCACTACTACGAGAGCACGAACGAAGGGGCTGACCTCCTGATGAGAAAAGCTTCAACCGGAAAGGAGTATCGCTCGATGCACGCCGGAGAGGATCATTTGTGGGGATTTGCCCATTTTTACTATCCGTCCGCGAAAGACGGGATCATGCGATTTTTCGGGCAGGCATAGGATAAGCGGTTTTACATGACAGATGTG
>DGUG01000171.1 GCA_002394535.1 Lachnospiraceae bacterium UBA4316 | reverse complement strand
GAAGATGAGACTTCACAGACAGAAGAAGTCACACCTGTTGTTACTCCGGAACCGGTTATATCAATATCGGATGATATGGCACCTCTTATCACGGAAGCCGATATAGCACCTGAGGAGCCTGAGTACGAAGAAATATATGATCCGGTAGGAAAGGTATACTCTGTTAAACCGGCATCCGCGAATGAGGTTACGCTTGGGTTCGTAGGAGATGTTGGATTTGCGGCAGGATACGCAACGATAAGGGTATACAGGGAAAAAGGAAGCGATATTCATAACAGCATGGATGAGGGAGTTCTGGGCACGATGCAGTCTATGGATATCATGATGGCTAACAATGAGTTTCCGTACAGTGACCGGGGAACTCCGACTCCGGACAAAACATATACATTCAGAGCCGATCCGAAGGATGTTCATATTATGAAGGATATGGGAGTGGATATAGTTGGTCTTGCCAATAATCATGCTTATGACTACGGACCGGATGCACTTATCGATACGATAGATATATTAAACGATGCAAAGCTTCCCTTTGTAGGAGCCGGCAAAAACATTGAAGAAGCAATGAGACCGGCTTATTTTCATGTAAACGGTCATGTCATTTCTATAGTTGCTGCTACCCAGATAGAGAGGCTTGGTAATCCCGATACGAAAGAAGCTACCGCCGATTCTCCCGGGGTGCTTCGCACACTTGATCCTGCCAAGGCGGTGAAGGCTATAGAGGAAGCAGCCGCAAACAGTGATTTTACGGTAATGTTTGTGCACTGGGGAACAGAGAGTACCGATCTGGTGGAACAAAGCCAGCGTGATCTTGCAAAGGCATACGTTGATGCCGGTGCCGATCTTATAATCGGCGCCCACCCCCATGTCCTGCAGGGAATTGATTACATAGATAATGTCCCGGTATTCTACAGCCTCGGAAATTTCTGGTTCAATTCAAAAACCCAGGACACCTGCATTGTTCGGGCAACTCTTGATGAAAACTGCGGGATCAAAAATGTGGAGTTTATTCCGTGCATTCAGAGAGGTTCCTGTGTCGAGGCGGCCACACCCACTGAAAAGGGTAGGATAATCGAGTATATGCGCGGCATATCCAATTACGCCGAAATAGATGATAACGGAAGTGTGACCAGGTCGGAAACCGACCATAACACCCAGAATGGTCAGAACACGTCTCCATACCGAAAAGCTCCCACACCTGCAGAAAATGCCGGTGCGGAAGCCGGTAGTGCACAGCCTGCCCAGCAAAATGCCGACAATACCGTTCAAAGTGAGCAACAACCCGTGAATAATACAGAGCAGGCAGAACAACTCCCGGACTGGGCAGTTGATACGAATTGACAACACAAATTGCGAAAAATCATTTGACAACCTCATTCTTGTGTGATAAGTTAGACAAGGTCGCGTAAGCGGCCGGCCGAAGACAGTTGGTACGTCCTTCCGTGTAAGTAATGAGTTTATCATTCGCCAGCCGAGGAGAATGAGATTTATCATAGTTTATTTGCTTTGATATTATACCCGTTCCGTCTTCGGAGCGGGTTTTTTAAACCTCGTTTTCGGCAATATCGAAATCTATAAGGAGGTAAAAATGGCTAAGGTAGAACTTAAGAAACCTATAGTTGACGAGATCTCGGAAGTAGTCAAGGACGCGCAGGGAGTTGTGCTTGTTGATTACCGCGGACTTACGGTTGAACAGGATACAAACCTTCGTAAGCAGCTTCGTGAGGCAGGTGTCACCTATAAGGTTTACAAGAACACAATGATGAACTTTGCGTTTAAGGGAACCGATTTTGAGCAGTTAGCTCCTCATCTCGAAGGCCCTTCCGCAATTGCCGTATCAAAGGATGATGCTACTGCACCTGCACGTATCATCGTTAAGTTTGCCAAAGAGGCACCGGCACTTGAACTTAAAGCAGGCGTTGTAGAAGGCGTGCTTTATGATGCAAAGGGTATCGCAGATGTTGCCAAGATCCCGTCAAGAGAGGAACTTCTCTCAAGACTGCTTGGATCGTTGCAGTCACCTGTTGCAAACTTTGCCCGCGTTCTTAATCAGATCGCCGAGAAGGGTGGAGAGGCAGCACCGGCTGAGGCAGCAGCTCCTGCAGCAGAGGCAGCTCCCGAGGAGGCAGCTCCCGCAGCAGAGGAAGCAGCTCCTACTGAGGAAGCTGCAACTACAGAAGAGTAATTTCACTATTATAGGAGGATAATAAAATGGCAAAAATGTCAACAGCAGAATTTATTGATGCTATCAAAGAGTTAACTGTTTTGGAACTTAACGATCTTGTTAAGGCTTGTGAAGAAGAGTTCGGTGTATCCGCAGCAGCAGGTGTTGTTGTGGCAGCAGCAGGCGGCGCAGCTGAAGGCGGTGCAGCAGGCGAAGAGAAGAGCGAGTTTGATGTTGAACTTACAGAAGTAGGTCCTAACAAGGTTAAGGTTATTAAAGTTGTTCGTGAAGCAACAGGTCTTGGCCTCAAGGAAGCAAAGGATCTCGTTGATTCTGCTCCCAAGGTACTTAAAGAGGGCGCTTCCAAGGAAGAGGCTGACGATATCAAGGCTAAGCTTGAAGCTGAAGGCGCAAAGGTTACTCTTAAGTAATTGAATAAAAAATATCATAAGAAATAAAAATATTTCTTGACTCTAAAAAGAGCTTGTGTTACCATGGATAACGCACTATTGTGGTTTCATAGGCTCTTTTTGTGTGCTTTTTTACGGAAAAACCGCTAAATATAGGGGTTTTTGAGGGCACGTCCACAAGTGCATGCACTAAATGAAATCTAAATAGAAAAACGGGGTGAAAACGTCAATGGAAAAGAACAGGATACGTCCGGTTACGGTTGGCAAGAGCACGCGAATGAGTTTTTCGCGTCAGAAGGAAGTTCTTGAGATGCCTAATCTCATTGAAGTTCAGAAAGATTCTTACCAATGGTTTCTGGATGATGGACTGAAGGAAGTCTTTGCGGACATTTCTCCGATCACTGACTACAGCGGGCAGCTTAGTCTGGAGTTCGTTGATTTTAAGTTATGCGAAGAAGATGTCAAGTATTCTATTGAAGAGTGTAAGGAAAGAGACGCTACATACGCAGCCCCCCTCAAGGTTCGTGTTCGTCTGTATAACAAGACGGATGACAAAATCATAGAGCACGAGATCTTCATGGGTGACCTTCCTCTTATGACCGCAACCGGTACATTTGTCATCAACGGCGCAGAGCGTGTAATCGTCAGCCAGTTGGTTCGTTCCCCGGGAATCTATTACGGAATTACTCATGATAAATTCGGTAAGAAACTGTATTCGTGTACGGTGATACCTAACAGAGGCGCATGGTTGGAGTACGAAACTGACTCCAATGATGTGTTCTTCGTGCGTGTTGACCGTACAAGAAAAGTTCCGGTTACAGTTCTTCTTCGTTCACTTGGACTCGGAACCAATCAGGAGATTCTCGATCTCTTTGGCGATGAGCCGAAGATCCTTGCTTCGTTCGGCAAGGACGTTGCAACAAATTACCAGGAAGGTCTTCTTGAATTATACAAGAAGATTCGTCCCGGCGAGCCTCTGGCTGTTGAAAGTGCAGAGAGCCTTATCAATGCAATGTTCTTCGATCCGAGAAGATACGATCTTGCAAAAGTAGGACGTTACAAATTCAATAAGAAACTCAAACTTCGCAACCGTATCAAGAACCAAACCATTGCCGAGGATGTTATAGATCCGAATACCGGAGAGATACTTGCCGAAGCAGGGACCGTCGCCACGGCGGATCTTGCCGACAGGATTCAGAATGCTGCTGTTCCTTACGTTGTTATTCAGGGTGAGGAGCGCAACATAAGAGTTCTTTCCAATATGATGGTAGACATCACAAGCTTTATTGATTGTGATCCGAAGGAACTCGGAATCAATGAGCTTGTCTATTATCCTGCGCTGCAGGCGCTTCTTTCGGATTACCAGAGTGACCCGGAAGCTCTTGTTGATGCTATCAGGGATTCGGTACATGCTCTTATACCCAAGCATATTACTCCGGAAGATATTTTTGCTTCCATTAACTATAACATGCATCTCGAATACGGAATCGGCCACGACGATGATATCGATCATCTCGGAAACCGTCGTATCCGTGCTGTCGGAGAACTTCTCCAGAACCAGTACAGGATAGGTCTTTCAAGACTTGAAAGAGTTGTAAGAGAGAGAATGACAACTCAGGATCTTGAAGGCATCTCTCCCCAGCAGCTTATCAACATCAAGCCTGTTACGGCGGCTGTCAAGGAATTCTTCGGATCTTCTCAGCTGTCACAGTTCATGGATCAGAACAATCCGCTGGGAGAACTGACACATAAGAGAAGGCTTTCGGCATTAGGACCCGGTGGTCTGTCAAGAGACCGTGCCGGATTCGAGGTTCGAGACGTTCACTATTCACACTACGGAAGAATGTGTCCCATAGAGACACCCGAAGGTCCCAACATCGGACTTATCAACTCGCTTGCATGTTACGCAAGAATCAATGAGTACGGATTTGTTGAGGCACCTTACAGAAAGATAGATCATTCAGATCCCGAGAATCCGGTTGTTACGGATGAGGTTGTTTACATGACAGCCGATGAGGAGGATGAATACCATGTAGCACAGGCTAACGAACCCCTGGATAAGGACGGACATTTCGTTAAGAATAACGTATCGGGTCGTTACCGTGATGAGACTCAGGAATATGACAAATCCATGTTCGAGTTCATGGATGTATCACCTAAGATGGTGTTCTCCGTAGCTACGGCACTTATTCCCTTCCTTGAGAACGACGATGCTAACCGTGCTCTTATGGGATCGAACATGCAGCGTCAGGCGGTTCCTCTTCTTAAAACAGAAGCCCCCGTTATCGGAACGGGAATGGAGCCCAAGGCGGCAGTCGATTCGGGCGTTTGCGTAGTCGCTAAAAAGTCCGGTACTGTTGTGAGTGCCGTTTCGGACGAGATTGTTATCAAGAATGATGACAAGACGATGGAGACATACCATCTTACCAAGTTCCTTCGTTCAAACCAGTCGAACTGCTACAACCAGAAGCCCATTGTTGACAAGGGTGAGCATGTTGAAGCAGGCCAGGTTATTGCCGACGGACCTTCAACATCAAACGGTGAAATGGCGCTCGGTAAAAATCCTCTTATTGCATTTATGACATGGGAGGGTTACAACTACGAGGATGCCGTACTTCTTTCGGAAAGACTTGTACAGGAAGATGTTTACACTTCCGTTCATATTGAAGAACATGAAGCTGAGTCAAGAGACACTAAGCTCGGACCCGAGGAAATAACAAGAGATGTTCCGGGCGTTGGTGAAGATGCACTTAAGGATCTTGATGAAAACGGTATCATCAGAATCGGTGCCGAAGTAAGAGCCGGTGATATTCTTGTAGGTAAGGTTACACCTAAGGGAGA
>DGUG01000021.1:5787-12992 GCA_002394535.1 Lachnospiraceae bacterium UBA4316 | reverse complement strand
ATATTTTGCCGGATCCTTCTGGATGCCATCAATTCAAATACGGCAATAGTCAAAATCATTCGCGAAGCACTGGAATCAGTTGACATAACTCCCGATGCGGTAAGCCTTATTACGGATACTTCAAGAGATGTGGCAAATGAAATGATGCGTCTTGATAAGTACATTGATCTCCTGATTCCCCGGGGAGGTGCCGGACTTATCAGAAATGTTGTGGAAAATGCAACCGTTCCTGTTATAGAAACGGGTACCGGTAACTGTCATATATTTGTGGATGAGAGCGCTGATATTGATATGGCGGTTGACATAATATTTAATGCAAAGACCCAGCGCATGGGTGTATGTAATGCATGTGAGTCACTTCTTGTACATGAAAAGATCGCGGAAAAAGCGATCCCTGCAATATGCAAAAGCCTTAAAACCAAGGATATCGAGATAAGGGCAGGGGAGCGGGCTTTCACGCTGGCTCCGGGTTCGGCGGCTGATATGAAGAACGCAACCGAAGAGGATTATGCAACGGAATTCTTAGGCCCCGTAATATCGCTTGCAATAGTCTCATCCGTTGATGAGGCGATAGCACATGTGAATAAATACACGACACATCATTCCGAAGCGATAGTGACGAAAGATGCCGAGAATGCCGAAAAATTCTTAAACGGCGTTGACAGTGCCTGCGTATATGTCAATGCGAGCACACGATTCACCGACGGATTCGAATTCGGCTTCGGTGCGGAGATCGGGATAAGCACCCAGAAGCTTCATGCAAGAGGCCCGATGGGACTTGTCGAGCTGACATCCTACAAGTACAAGGTTTACGGTACGGGACAGATCAGATGAATGCTAATCATTGATTGCGATTCCCAGATGCCGGGCTTTTACCGCAAGTTCGAGGCGGCTTCTGTAGCCGGTCTTCTTGAGCATATTGGATATGTGCATTTTGATCGTGGATGCCTCTACGGAGAGCGCGTCTGCGATCTCTTTATTTGAAGCGCCCGCAACGAGGAGCCGCAGTATTTCTATTTCCCTGTCGGTAAAATCATTGCTTGTGGTTCTGCCTATGGCTACAGTGCTTGTCTTGACGGGATAGACGATCTCGCCTTTCATCACGCGGTCCATGATCTCGCGTATCGGCTGTTCCTGAACCTCCTTCTGCCAGAAGCCTTCAACTCCGATATCCTTCGCGCGGCTGATATATGTCAGCTCGGGCATTGAGGTTACTATTATGATTTTTGTGAGAGGGCGTGCCTCCTTGATGACAGCGGCCGCATCGAGTCCGTTCATGCTTCCGGGGAACAGCACATCCATGAGAACAAGATCAGCCTCATTCTCCGACAGATAGGAAACCGCATCCTCCGCCGTCATAAACGATGAGGCAAGCGTATATCCGCGCGCGCCCTGTACCGCGGATTCGAATATCTCGCGTATCATACGAAAATCTTCTGCAATAACAACCGAATAAGCCATTACATTTTCTCCTCAGACTCCCGGTTTCGGAAGTGTGATCGTCATCAAAAACTCCGGCTGATGAGTAACCTCCATAGTGCCGCCGACGGATTCAACCTCGCGCCTGAGGTTTGCCAGTCCGCCCTTTTCAACTACCGGCCCGATTGGAGCCCTGCCGTCGTTCGTAAATTTAATGATATACAGGCCGTCCTTTTCCGATACAAAGATCGCAACCTTTTTTCCGCCTGCGTGTTTTAAAGCATTGCCCACCGATACCGAGATTGCCGCATCGACGACAGGAATGAGTGTCTGCGCATCAGGCAGGTCTCCTGCGATGTCAAGATGCACCCCGAGCCTGTCGGCCTCCTTTGATATGACATAATAGGGCAGTTCCCATTCCTCTGGTTCGTCTGTCAGCAGGTGTTTGATGTTTTCTTTCCAGAACGAGATCATCTCGCTATCATCAACACTGCCCGGCTCGTCGGATACCAGATACCGTTTTGCGATCAGAATACTCTGCCCGATGTTGTCATGAAGCACTGTCTTGATCTTGAGCAGTTCCTTGTTCATGGTTACGTATTCTATCGTTCCCATAAGAGCCTTCAGGCGGCTGTTAAGAAGCTTTGCCTTATCGCGCCCTTCCTCCAGCTGCTTTGTCAGAGCGTACTCCTGCGTCACATCCGCAGCCACCATTTCGGAAATGGAAGTGTTATCTATGGTGAGCATGCGCCCTCTTATATTGTAGACCCTGTCACCGGCATGCGCTATATCGTTTACCTTTTTGGCAAAATCATTTGCATCGACTATGTTCCCGCCGGTTATGCTTCTGCTGATCGCCTGCATGGATTCATTGACCATGAGCGGAACCCCGTCGGCAGTATAATAACACAGTCCCGTAGGAAGTGTGTCAAAAGCCTCTTTTACGGACAACTGCGAAATGTTACCGCGCTGCCATTTGGTGATGTAGAAGAGGCAGTAAAGTCCGAAAACAAACGAAGCCGAAATAACTGTTGCAAGAATAATGACCGGGCAGTCAAATGAATCGTAGTCATGCTCCTGATACATGCACATAGACTGATAAAGAAAAAATACAATGAGACCACTTCCGGTTATAACAGGGAGCATCCGGTTCCGCATCCCGACGTACATTATCTTTATGAAAACTATTATATTGATGATAATAACAACTGTTGTAAAGGTGAGCATGACTCCGCGGAGTATTTCGGGAAGCTGCGTAAACGTCATACATTCGCCTCCAGTCTGATGTAGTAGGTCTCATCCTCAAACTTCACCGATAGTTTCCCGCCTGCCTTTTCTATCTGCTTGTCATGCCAGGTGGACGTGATGGCTTCGGCCGCCGTATCAAGTGCTATCGTCATCGAGAACTTATAACCGTTTGCAAGCTTTATGCTAAGCGTATGAAGCCGCATCCATACATCCTCGACCGTATCCTCGAACAGTTCATACGCAAGAAGAGCAAGCTGTGAAGGGAGCCGGCACTCGCCACCGGAGTCCATGAAGCAGACACAGTCTTTGAGACGCAGATATTCAAATGATTCATCAATGGCCATACGCAGCTCTTCCGACGAGATGGTGGCCGCCCTGTCGGTCAGAAGCATCATATTTCCCATTCTCTTGATGTATGCGCTAAGAAGTGCGGCGTATGCGATATCCGGGCGAAAATCATCCGAACCGACGCCCTCATCCGAAGCGTGGGTAAGAAGTTCGTTCACACGTATGGCGCGTGTTCTTACCGCCGTTGCTATTCTGTTATAGAGCCTGTTTCTTGTCTCAAAAGCGATACGCTCCGCCCTGACTTCATTCTCCTGTTTGATAAGGTCATTCTCGCCGCAAAGTTCCTCCGTGACATCTTCGATCTCCCGGTTTAAGGCATTGATGTTTGCCAAATCCTCGACCCAGGTCACGTATCCGCCGCTTATAGGCTTACGGCATATACGGTGATCCTTATCCTCCGGCACCTGCGACCAGCCGACGGAAGGGCGCACGGGGGTGTTATCATTATCATAAATACATGCGTTTATTCCCGAATGGGCAAAGAATATCCCGTAGCCGGTATTGGCGGGTATCATCCCGATCTGGATGATGCTCTCAAAGGCCATCATGAAGGGGATGCACAGTGCCTCATGAAACTGGAAGAGCTTGTGACCGAACACCTTAGGTGATCCGCCGTTTATAAGATACCACATAAGCAGTACGTTACTTCCCGTTATAAGGATCGCGGGTATATACCATTTCTTCCTTGCCGGAAGCAGTGAGCATTTGCGAAAGAGCACGATGAGAACTCCGACTGCAAGGGCATAACGCCAGAAGGTGACGATATAATAGAATAATTCGTGGGTATACTCTTTGTCGGGGTGAACGGATATGCGGTAAACAAGGCTGTGGAATTCGTTTGTTACGACAACGGCCGACAACAGGATGTTTACGGCAATAAGGAGCCTCTCGCAGATACGCACAAGCTTTATGTTTCCGACAGGCTCAACATAAAGCGCGGCCGTAAACATAAAAAGGGGAATGAAGGTAAGCGGGATCGAATATGCATACCATATGTATTCACGGACCATTACATCATCGGGGAAATACGTGTATTTGCACATGCGAAGGAAGAACAAAGCGATCATGAATGTACATGATATAAGAATGCGGTCTCTGACTTTTTCGTCGATAATGCGCTGCTTTATGGTCACCGCCCATAATATGATCATCGTAAGATAGGCAAAGGCCGCGGTATGATGGAAATAATTGAACGGATACAGGCTTAATTGGCCGATAATCCCTATTGCGAGCAGTATCACAAATATGCGGATCAGTTTCCGGTTTGTAAAGTTTATACGCTCCATATCGGTATTCTATCATTTTAATCCCCGATATGACAGAGGAATAGAAAAATACCTACCTTTGGCGGTAGCGGGAAGTATGGGTTTTGGTGCATAATTTAATGATAGGGTCAAAAGGTCGAGAAGCGGAGCAATTCGTTTCATCAAAATAAGGAGAAATTAAGAGAATGAAAAGAAACGCGCTAACAAGGGTTTTGTTGATAATGCTTGCATTAATGCTGGTATTTCTTGCCGGGTGCGCTTCGGCTTCCGGCAGCAACCTCAAGGACAAACCGGATGATGCCCGGGAGAAGTCCGAAGAGGCAGAAGACGACAGCCGGGACGAAGCAAAGCCTGAAAAAAAGAAAAAGAAGAAAAGCGATAAAACAAGTAGGAAATCCAAAGGTGATTTTGATTTTGCCGCTGCTTTTCAGGAAGGACGGGTAGACAACAACGGACACTACTTCGTAAGGATAGGGGACAAGGTGTATTTCAGAAATATATCACCGAATTCCATGGACGAGGGTGCAACCTTCGGAGAATTCCTGCATACCGAGTTTTATACCGTTCGATGTCCGCTTATCTCTTATGACATCAATACATGTGAATGGGAAGAGATCGGTACGGTGGCGGGAAACGGAGAACTGTATGCCTGCCCGCAGGGGTTTTATATCGGCGAAACAAATCCCGAAATGTTTGATGCCAGCTGCACAAACCTTTACGATCCGGTAACGGGTGAGACTACCCTTGTTTGCGGGGGTCTGCCCTCCGGCGTATCGAAGAGCGGAGAAATACTTGCCGTGGAGGAATGGAGTGACGGAAATGGATATACAGTGTTGTATAAGGATGGTAATGAGATCGTAAGGATAGGCGGAGAGGACATTTATTATTATTATGTCGGATTTGCGGATGAAACCCTGATCGCCATTCTCCGGACCGATGATAACGATTCTATCTTATGCTCGGTGGATGAGGACGGCGATGTTACCGAGCTGGGATGGATCGATAACGCGGAGGGCGGCTACGGCGTACCCAAGCAGTTTAAGTTCCTTGACGGATATGTATATGTATGTCTCGGATATTATGAAGGAACAGGGCATTTTCTGAGTCACTGGAAGGTTGTCAAAGCAAAACCCGGAGTAAAGGGAAGCCTTAAGATCGCTATTGATGGCGATGATGTTCCAAGTACCTATGAGGGCGGGGGACCTGATCCGGATGTACCGATATTCTTCTTTGATACGGGCGGAGCGATCGATTGCTCCGAGCATGTGCCATATGATGTATATATGGGATCCGGCGATAAGGAAAACGATCTGCTCTACTATGATGACATATTCGAAGAGCAGCTTCTGGTCAGGGACTTCATAGACAGAAGCGATTATAGGAACTGCTCGATCATACAGGATATGGAATCCATAGCGGAGACCGCTTTTGTCATCTATGCCGATGCCAAAGCGGACAGTGAATACGACCTGGGCTGGCGCACGGGCTATCGCATGACCGGATGGCATATATGTGCGATCCCCTTTGGTTACGATCATCTTGACGATGATGGACTGGCGAAAGAGATCATATACTTTACGGATGAAGAAGGCGCCGGCAAAGCAGGAAAATCCGATAATGCAGGTGATCCTCTCGAGGGTCTGGTCTCAAATGATATTCTTGCAAAGTTTCGAGAATCAAATCCGGTAGAATACCCGGGATCGATCGAAGATGAAGCAGAAGCACTTGGAAAATGGGTTCAAAAGAGTATTAAGAAGATCCCTTCGGATATCAGAGAAAAGGGTGAAGAGATAGGGAGACGTCACGAATTCTGGTTCGGAACGGATGTCGGTAACAACTTTGATGATAATTTCCCGAGAATATACGCAGCATACTATTCATTGAAGGACTACTATACATCCGATGGAATAAGAAGTACGGATTTTTACGATAGTGTTTTGGAAGAGATTGAATTTTTTAGCAATGGTGGTCCCGAAAACATCGAGAAGATATACAAAGATATGCAGGAGTTCATTACAGACTGCAACAACATCATTCGCAACAAATGACATTAGAGAAGGAGCTTGATATGAGGAGAAAATCATTTGCAACGATCATCATCTGCCTTATTGCAGCGATGATTCTTGCGGGCTGCGGAGCGGCTGCCGGCAGCAGCCTCAAAGACAAAACGGAAAATGTCAGGGAAGATGCAGAAGAGGAAGGGGCTGAGGACGAAAGATCGGACGAGGCAAAGCCTGAAAAGAAGAAGAAAAAGAAGAAGGTAAAAAAGAATACGGAAGAGGCTGTCGAAGAAAGAGACTATTATGAAGTCTATATGCCTGTTTTTGATGAAGTGTTCGAGGTGCTTGATTACGGATTCAATATGGACAAGGAATACAAGTACGTTTCAGGCGGCCTGTCGGAGAAGGTTATGTATTCCGGGGATGAAGATCTGTTTAGCAGTATAGGTTATCTGATGACGGATCTGAGCGGTGACGGAGTACCTGAACTGTTGATCGGATCCGATGAAGAATATGACGGCCGCAGGATCAGTTATATATACACTCTGTGCACCGTTACAGATGATAAACCTGTATGTGTTTTCTTCGGCAGTACCCGGAGCAGCTACAATTATCTGGGCGACGGACACTTCTATTACGAAGGCTCGGGCGGAGCGTCCGTTACGATATTCGGAGAGAATCATCTGAGCGGGGATGGAAGTGAACTTGAATGGGATGATTTTTACTTTACGGATGAGAAAGAAGACGGCAGTATCGGCATTTATTACAACAATACAGGTATCATGGACAGGCCGCAGGCCGCAGAACTTGACATTTCCGAAAAAGAATTCAGCAGGAGGATGAGCGATTATCAGGACAGGTGCGAGATGATCCCGTGGACGCCTATCGGAAGCTACAGGGGAGAAGGCGGCAATGAGCCGGTTGA
>DGUG01000021.1:0-5730 GCA_002394535.1 Lachnospiraceae bacterium UBA4316 | reverse complement strand
GAGCCGGTTGAATTAACCAAGGATCTTCAGAAAAAGCTGAATGTGTTCCTGTCCAATTTCGCCGAGCAGCGGATGAGCTACTATGATTACGGCCAGGATGATATGTACCGGATCGGTTATTTTGCCTTCAGGTGGTCATATATCAACAAGGATTCGGATGTGAAGGTGGAGAAGCGCGACAATGAAACATGCTATACGGTAAGTTATGATGTTATCAAAAAGCTTGCGGACAAGTACTTCGGACTGGATGTAAAAAAGGAAAATCTTAAGGGGTTTGAATCCCGGGATCAGTATGGGGGATTTTTCGAGAACGGAAACTATTATATTCCCGCAGCGGACGGGGAGATGTTTGCGTCGATTGCTGTAGCGACATCCGTCGGGGATATGGGAAATGATATATATCGTGTAGAGTTTGCCGTATTTGACATGGATGCGGATGCATATTGGGACAATGATGAAGTGACCCCGAAGCAGTTCTACGGTTACACATTCGAGGAGGCAGCCGCTTCCCGTGACCTGATGCAGACAGACAACGGCTATGCCATAGTCAAAAAGGATGGGAATTCGTACAAACTTCGGCACTATGAATTGTATCGATAGGAAGGAATAATCAAAATGCGAAAATCATTACTTACAATCATCATCTGCCTTATAGGCGCGATGCTTCTTGCAGGGTGCGGCGCGGCTGCCGACAGCAGTCTTGCGGACAAGCTCGGAAACGTTAAGGAGGAATCCGGGCAGGAAGAGACTAAGGATGAAGAGGCCAAGACCAAGAAAAAGAGTAAGAAGAAAAAGCCCGAGCTTGATACAAAGCAGGCCGAGAAGAACCTGAAGGAAATGAGCGATGCCATGGTCAGCTACCTGTGGGTTGCTCTTATAACGGAAGCCGAAGGTGATGTTTTCGATCTCGGAGAGGAAGTTGATCTTGATCTCTCCGATTCCGATAAGATCAGGGCCGCTGTTCTTGCGTCGGAAACAGACGGTGATATAGACGGTTATTTCACGTTGAGAAAAGGAAAACTCATAGAGGATGAAAATGCCGAGACCGGGCCGGACAGTGACGGATTTCACGGGATGTCTGTTCCCGATGAAAGCGTAGAAGAAAACTGCCTTGATCTGTTTGGAGAAGAACCGGACTGGGATGCTCTTCCGACAAAGCCTGTATGTGATCTTTTCGATGCTGTTTCCTATACCGATGAAGACGGTACATACGCCCTTCAAATCTATCAGGAAGTTGATACCGAAACTGCACTCGAAAATCACGAATGTACGGTCATGGAAGAGGATGGCAAATACATCGGCAAAGCCAATATGTTCTGGGGATACTGGGGCGAACTGGAACAAAAGCCCGGTTACTCGAACTATGTTGTAACCTATACACTTGAACCAAACGACAGATCAAAGTACAAAATGGCGATAACGGCAATAAGTGTCAGACAGACCGAGGAGGATCCGTACGAGGTGGATGAAACCGGCGATGGCAGTGATATCAGCCTGACCGAGGAAGATGCGTATGAGATCGCACAAACGCTCGGAAAAGGAAAGGTATGCGCCCTTGAGTACCATGACTATGACGCTGACGGTCGTAATGAGGCATTCGTCGCAATCGGTGAAGATGATGACATGGGCGGGTTTATTCTTGAGTCCATATGGTATATAGGAAATGACGAAAAGGGTAAAATGATGAGGGATGATTTTAATGGTCTGTCCATGTATTCCAATGAGAGCGGGTATTACGAACCGTTCGTCGGTGGCGATGACGGTGGTTTCTTCACCGGAGAATGCGGCGGATACGGAAGCGGGTGGCTGTCATTTATCTTCGGTGTCATGGACGGCGAGCCTTATGAACTCGATCTGTCGATGGAGATTGAAGGCTTCTATCAGGAGGAGACGGGAGACTTCTATACGCTGACGGATGATTTTACCGACGGTCACAGGTATCTGATAACCGAGCTTAAATATGACAGCAAAACAGGCCAGTTCAAAAAGGGTAAGGTTACGGACAAGGACTGGTATTAACAGATAACATAGCGTAGCAGAAAGGACCTGATAAATGCGAAAATCATTACTTACAATCATCATTTGCCTTATAGGCGCGATGCTTCTTGCAGGCTGCGGCAGTGCGGTATCTCCTGCATCCTCTGAGGCAGCGGATGAATCAAAAGAGTCGGTAAAGGATGAGCCGGAGGCGACCGGAAAAAGAAAAAGTACAAGAAGAAAAAGGATGCCGGGACATTTGATCTGACATCGGAAAAAGGTATCATATCGTATCTTGCCGGGGACTGGATAATACTCGACTGTCACGTTAATCCTGATATGAGCATATACCTGTTCTATAATATTCCCGACGGACTCATTGATTATTTTGAGTATCAGATAGAAGGAGCAAACCTCATATGGCAGGGCGATGACCTTTCAACTGCCGTTTATCAGCAGTATAACGATATCTATGATATATGGGGACACCACATCGGTCATATCCGGGACGGAGAGCTGTATGAACTCTCGTTCAAGGATAAGAACACGATATCAGCCAAGTGTTGGATAGTAGATGAGATCGGACGTGAAAAAGAGTTTACCGAGGAGTTTGAGTATGAGCCGTGCGACGGCGCGGTATGGGCATATTTTGAATATATGCTCGGCGGTAATAGACAGTTCAGACGTCTTAAGAAAATGTCAGAGGATGCGGCGGCTCTTATTATCGTCAATCCTCCGGAGAAGATTCTTGATAAAATGTCGTATCCCCTGACCTTCGAGGAAGGTGCGCTCGATACTGTTGCTGTAGTCCCGCTTCTTGGTGATTCGCTAATTACGCTAAGTTCGACAGTGCCCGGAACGCTGCCGGGAACAGGAAAAAGCCCGGAAGAGATTGACTGCGAAAAAGGCAGGTCGGCTGTATTTGAAGTGACTGTGCCCGAGGGCATGCCAACTGCTCTTGTCACCGTTGCAACGCCCGGGTATGGAAAGAGCGAATGGGATGTTATGATTCTGTCCGGCAGGAATCCGCAGATGAGCACTTTTATCAAATAGACCTGATGTACGGCTCTGCACCGTAAAAGTATTATACAAACCTAGACCTTTGGCGGTATTGAAAACCCCAGGGGATGTGTTACACTATATCTTAAGTTTATGTGTGCTTAAGACACAAGAGGGGAATTGGAGTTCATGATAAGGGGGATATCATGGGAAGTTACAGTATGGAAAACAGCATTGAAGGCTATACACCTGATAACAAAAAGAAGAAAAGAATCATTGCGATAATCATCGCCGCCGTGCTTCTTGTTGCGGCAGTCATCGGTTTCTTCATATACAACAGCGCGATCACGGCGGTCACGATGAGGATCCAGCGTCTCGTCGGGACCGTTAACCTGTATAACGAGGAAGGAAATGAGCAGTCGCTTCGCGAAAAGATGAGGCTTGGCGCGGGGCAGACGGTTACGACCGCGGGCGAGAGCCTTATCATGGTCAGCCTTGACGATACAAAGCTGATGACCATGGAGGAGACGAGTAAGGCCGAGATCAAGACACGCGGTAAGAAGCTTCTCTTTAACCTGCTCGAGGGAAACCTCTTTTTCAACGTTACCGAAAAACTTGCGGACAATGAATCTTTCGATGTCAATACAACAACTATGGTCTGCGGTATCCGCGGCACCTCTGCTTATGTCGGAAGGGATTCGACGAGTCACGAGGTTCTGATGGTAACCGACGGACTTGTTCATGTCGTAGCAACCAATCCCGTTACAAAAGAGACAACCGAAGTTGATGTCCCCGCCGGACAGATGATCACGATCTACCTCGATGAAGAGGCGGAAGGAGACAAGACCATATCGATAGTAATGCAGTCGTTTAAGGAAGAAGATCTTCCGGCAATGGCGCTTGATACGATCAGAAAGAGTCCCGAGCTTATGAACAGGGTTGCAAAGGCGACCGGGTTCTCGACCAAGAAGCTCACAACACTTGCGGAACTCTCATCGACATTAGGCACCTCGATGTACGGATCTGCGGCGGATTCGCTCAAGGCGAGCGGAATAGAGGATGCGATCCCGTTCATGGGAGACAGGTCGCATCAGATGGTCAGTTCGGCAAATTCCGCGGTAAATATAGCAAGGGATGATCTTCCTCTTGAGGTGGCGATAATACAGGGCTATCGGGATGTTATGGATGTCGGTACGGAAGCAGGATACGACAAGGATAATCTGGCGTCACTTATGGACGGCTCCAGGTCCTGTATGGAAGAGACATTTATACTTATTGACAAGGCGGGGCTTCGCAGCATCGAACGCATAAATGTCGCAACACGAATCTCCAACACCCTCAAGGTCAGTGCAGGCAGGATGTCAAGATCTAGGCTTACAGCTACGGAGATCGGTGAAGTCCTTGAGGCGGAAAAGAAGCTCTTTACGGATGCCGTAAAAGAGTCCGCGGGATCGTCAACAGACGGCTCCAAGGGAAGTGATGTCCTTGCAAGTCTTGACGGCATAAGTGATCATATCACGGGCACGGTCGATGAAGAGATGGACAAACAGTCAAACGGTGACGAGACAGTCATCGCTCTTCTCGGAAGCGGAAACAAGAATGCAAGAAGCACCAAATCTTCGGAAGAAGATATAGAAAAGCCTGTTGATGATACGAAGAAAAAAGACGACACAAAGGCGGTTGCAAATGCGGATGGTAATAATGCAGGCAATACAGGTGCGGGAAATGCAGGCGCAAATGCTCCAAGGACCGGAAATGCCGGGGCCTCCGCGCAGGAGATTCAGGCTGCAAATGCGGCGATAGCAATGACCGATCCGAACACGGGCATAATCACTCTTGCCGACGGTACGCGATTTGATCCGGCTTATTATGCTGCGGCCAATCCCGATGTTGTTGCAAGATACGGAACGGATACATCGGCACTCCTTGCCGAGTGGTTAAATGAAGGTAAAGCACAGGGCAGACCGCCCATAGCATCACCTACACCCGCGCCGGTACAGGAGAATAATAACAGTTCAAATGATTCGGGCGAGGATCCGTACAGCGATCACAGCGATGAAGGAAATAATGAAAATAATAACAGCAGTTCAGGCAGCTCGGGCGGCTCCGGCGGATCAGGCGGAGGCTCCGGTGGTGGTAATTCCGTAGCGGCTAATCTGGGTAACAGTACGACTGCAGAATGGATAAATAACGGATCAACTCTTGTTGTAACAGGTGGAGATGCAAATGGTGTTGCGACTATTCCGGCAAACGATCAGAACAACCCCGGATTTGGTAAGATAACTCCCAGCAGGGTTTCTATTGATAACAATGCTTCACCGGCGGTTACATCAGTTGTTTTTTCCGAAGGAGGTCCGGAAGAGTTAGCCGCCTTTTTGGATAATAATCCGAGCGTTATGTCTACAAATTCGGGTGGAGCAGCAACCATTAACAGAGTGGGAAATAATAATTATTCTGCGACGGTTACAGCAAATACATGGGGCGGAAATGGTACGTTGGTGAACTCGCGAAATATTATTAACAGTATGACGGGATCGGGATCAAGTACTCCCAATAACATCCAGTCCGTAACCGTCGAAGGTGCATCGGGTCAGCCTGCCCTTAATGTATCAACATATACCGGAGGAACAAATCCTACAACAACAGCTACAGTTAATGGTACTCAGTATTACGATATAGAAATGTCTGGTACTTCTGTAAAAGGAAGCACCACTATTGGAGGAACTAAACAGGAAATCGGTACTTTAGATAACT
>DGUG01000161.1 GCA_002394535.1 Lachnospiraceae bacterium UBA4316 | reverse complement strand
AGAGACAACAAGGAGACATATTATGGGAGGATTTTTTGGTGTAGCTTCAAAGAAAGACTGCGTGTGGGATCTGTTCTTCGGAACCGATTATCATTCGCATCTCGGTACACGCCGTGCCGGCATGACCGTGTTCGGAGAAAAAGGGTTTGACAGGGCAATACATAACATAACCAATTCTCCTTTCCGCACCAAATTTGACAGGGATGTCACGGAGCTTAAGGGTAATCTCGGAATAGGCTGTATATCCGATTATGAACCGCAGCCGCTTCTTATCAGATCTCACCTCGGAACATTTGCCATAACTACGGTGGGCAGGATAGATAATCTCAATGAACTTGTTGACGAGGTTTCAACGAACCGTACCCAGTTTCTTGCAATGAGCGGAAGCAATATCAATCCGACGGAACTTGTTGCCTGTCTTGTAAATCAGAAGGATTCATTCAAAGAGGGAATAAGATTCGTACAGGAGAAAGTAAAAGGCTCCGTCACGTTAATGATTATGACGGAAAAGGGAATATATGCCGCCAGGGATATGTACGGAAGAACGCCGGTTATGATAGGCAGAAAGGATGACGGATACTGCGTTTCGTTTGAAAGTTTTGCCTATATCAATCTCGGGTATTCGGATGAGAAGGAACTCGGACCGGGAGAAATAGTTTACATAACTCCGGAGGGCTACGAGACGATAATACCTCCGGGCGAAGAAATGAAGATATGCACATTTTTGTGGATATATTATGGTTATCCGACATCAACCTACGAGGGTGTAAATGTCGAAGAGATGCGCTACAACTGCGGTGCAATGCTGGCCGGGCGAGATGATGTGAAGCCGGATATAGTTGCAGGGGTACCGGATTCGGGAATTGCTCATGCAATCGGCTACGCAAACAGATCGGGGATTCCTTTTGCAAGGCCTTTTATCAAATACACTCCGACATGGCCCAGATCTTTCATGCCTACCGATCAGAGTATGAGAAATCTAATCGCCCATATGAAACTTATACCGGTTGATGCTCTGATAAGAGACAAGTCACTGCTTCTGATAGATGATTCCATAGTCCGGGGAACACAGCTTCGCGAGACTACGGAATTCCTGTACAACAGCGGTGCAAAAGAAGTGCATATAAGACCGGCCTGTCCTCCGCTTTTGTACGGATGTAAATTCCTCAATTTCTCAAGATCAAACTCTGAGTACGACCTGATAACCAGAAGGATAATCAGGGAGAGAGAGGGAGAGAACGTATCCGATGAAGTGCTTGCTACTTACGCGGATCCCGACAGCGCGAATTATAAAGAAATGCTTGAAGCGATAAGAAAGCAGCTGGGATTTACGTCGCTTAGGTTTCATCGTCTGGATGACATGGTTAAGTCGGTTGGAATAGATAAATCAAAATTGTGTACGTATTGCTGGGACAAGCAGGGTGACTGCAGCAATTGTTGTGCTTCCTGTGGCGGGTGCAACAAGTAATCGGAGATAGATATGGATTTTAAGTATGTCAGAATACAGGGAAGGGAACTTGCCGAGAATACCCTGTATCCGAAAGGAATCTTCAGCATGTGCTGGGGACTCATCCAAAACAACATAATGGAAGAGGAAGATGCGGATCTGTTCAGGGAGATAGATGCATGGTTCGCGGAGATACTTCCCTGGCCGCCGCAGTGCATGAGGCGTGAAAACGTTGTGTGTTTTTTCAAGACAGAAAACACTGAAATGATGATGAAACTCATCAAACCTGCGATGTGGCTCCTCGAGAAATACAACCATCCGTATTATGTAGTTTATACAAACATGCCGGGAGAGATAGTTTACGAGGATGATTTTCAGATTGTTGTAAAGGCCGGAGAGCCGCTGAAGATTGAGAAGATACAGCCCTCGTGGAGCGACTGGGTAAATCCGGAGAAGGAAGGAAAGGAGAAATTCTACTGATCAAAAAGCACGTGTATTTTTATGATTTGTATTTCACAGGCTAATATCATATAATATAAAAACGGGTTTTTTAAACCCTAGGGGGAACAAGATGCCTGATTTTTCGGATTCATGTAGTAATATTCTTAAATACGCCGGTATAGGAGATGCGGACAGATCCAAGATCGTTGCGAAGATAGGTCAGTTTGCTGCAATGCCTGATCAGGGCGAGGCGGGGGATGACGCCAGAAGACTGCGTAAGGAACTTACAGCGTATTACTATGAGATATATAAAAGAGTATTTTTCGCATCACTTGAGGATAACCATATTCCGGATGAGGTATTGATGTTCCTGTATTTCGGATATATTGACGAGAAGCTTGCGGGGGCCGAAAATACACAGATACTCTATAATATGACCAGGACAATGGGTCTTGATGAGCAGCTTCGTATATTTACGTTTTACCAGTGGCTGCGACTTGTTTATATGTGCAAGAAAGATCCTTCGGTAAATGATTTTTCAACAGATTACATTACTACCATACGTAAGCAGAAAAGAGAAGGATCACTTACCGACGCTCAGGAAAAAGAGGCGCTTTTTAACGGCAGGGCGCGGGTTGAGTTTGAAATTGACAATATGTTCAAGAGCGCTAACCGTATGATGAGTGCGCGAATCACAACGTTCGTCCCCTTTTTTTCCGGACAGACCTTAACCAAGCCTCTTGAAAAATCACTTTTGAACTTTGATATCATTCATAAAACGCTGGGTGTTATAAAGGCAGTTGATTATTCGCTCTTTTACAGACAAACGGTATATACCGCGCCTGAACTCGGACTTGATAAAGCATTTATTCAGGTTGAAGTTCTTCCTGATATCATTCTGATGCCCGTTATAGGATCAAGAGCGGCAATGTGGCAGGAGATTACGGGAGCCAAGAGAACCACTCCCGGAAGATTTCTGCTTCCGATAGGCCAGGAAGAGGAACTTGCCGGAATACTTATAAAAGTATGTGCGGAGTTTCGGTGGGAACTCTGTAAGAGAATACAGGGTGCCAGATGGAATGATCTGACCGAGAGATCACTTACGAGCGATTATGTAGATTACATAGATACATACAGGAAGAACAGGGATCTGTCGCAGGAGGCGAAGGAACGCATTAAATCCGCAATGACCAAGCACAGAAACAGCTACAAGGAGATGTTTGTTGCGGATTATGCCACATACATACAGTATGAGAGTTCGGGAGCCTTAAGGCACAACAAGGTTGTTAGGGCGATATTGTTTAATTACTGTCCTTTCTCGAAGGTGATAAGGGAGGGAGCGATTGCAACCAATCCTCAGTACACTCAGCTTATAGAACGATATAATCACAAAGCAGCACATGACATTCATCTGTTTGATATAGCGACCGGAAGGATTGAAAAAGCGGGTCACGAGATTCCACCGGAACTTCTTGCCCACAGCGCTTTTTTACATTCATAAATCTTTGCGAAAAGCATAAGTAAAGGAATAACAATGAGCGAAGAGACAAATTCAAAAAATTTTATTGAGATGATAATCGACAAGGATCTTGAGGAAGGAAAATATGATGAGATCCATACACGTTTTCCTCCGGAGCCAAACGGCTACCTTCATATAGGACATGCCAAGGCAATACTTGTCAATTACGGACTTGCGAAAGAGTATGGCGGAAAGTTTAATCTTAGATTTGACGATACTAATCCGACGAAAGAGAAAACGGAATTTGTTGATTCGATAAAAGCGGATGTTGAATGGCTTGGAGCTGATTGGGAAGACAGACTTTTTTTTGCTTCGGACTATTTTGACCAGATGTATGAGGCTGCAGTTAAGCTTATTAAAAAGGGAAAAGCGTTCGTTTGCGATCTTACCGCCGATGAGATAAAAGAGTACCGTGGAACATTTGACACGCCGGGCAGAAACAGTCCGTACAGAGATCGTTCCGTGGAAGAAAATCTTGAACTTTTCGAGAATATGAAAAACGGCAAATACGCCGACGGGGAGAAGGTGCTGCGCGCCAAGATAGATATGGCAAGCCCCAATATCAACATGAGAGATCCGGTAATATACAGGGTTGCTCATATGACCCATCATAATACCGGGGATAAATGGTGCATATATCCGATGTATGATTTTGCACACCCGATAGAAGATGCCATAGAGGGCGTGACCCATTCATGCTGTACGCTTGAATTTGAGGATCACAGACCGCTTTATGACTGGGTTGTAAGAGAACTTGAGTATCCGCATCCGCCCAAGCAGATCGAATTTGCCAAGATGTATCTTACAAACGTCGTTACGGGTAAGAGATATATCAAGAAACTTGTTGAAGATGGTATCGTAGACGGATGGGATGATCCGAGACTTGTATCCATAGCGGCACTTCGCAGAAGAGGCTTTACGCCTTCTTCAATACAGAATTTTGTCAATCTGTGCGGGGTTTCAAAGAGCCAGTCGTCGGTTGATTACGGTATGCTCGAATACTGTATAAGAGAAGACCTGAAGCTTTCGCGCCCGCGCGTTATGGCGATTCTTGATCCTATAAAACTCATTATAGATAATTACCCGGAAGGGGAGACGGAATACTTCGAAATTCCAAACAATCTTGAGAATGAATCTCTTGGAACAAGAAAGGTTCCATTCTCGCGGGAACTTTACATCGAACGGGATGATTTTATGGCGGAGCCTGTTAAGAAGTATTTCAGACTCTATCCCGGAAACGAAGTTCGGCTTATGAATGCCTACTTTGTAACCTGTACATCGTATGAGACCGATGGGGACGGGAATGTTACCTGTGTGCATTGTACATATGATCCCGAAACCCGTCAGGATGGAAGAGAGATTGAACGTAAGGTTAAAGGGACGATTCACTGGGTGAATGCCGCAACAGCGATCAGCGCAACAGTGCGTCTCTATGAGAACCTTATTGATGAGGAAAAGGGCGTTTATAATGAGGATGGGAGCCTTAATCTCAATCCGAATTCGAGAACGGTTATTGAAAATTGCATGCTTGAACCGTCGCTTGCCGATGCAAAGGCGTACGAATCGTTCCAGTTTGTAAGGAACGGATTCTTCTGTGTGGATTACAAAGATTCAAAAGAAGGAAGCCTTGTATTCAACAGGGTAGTATCGTTAAAGAGTAGTTTTAGAATAGGCTGATAGGAGGAGTATTAACAGATGGGCTTGTTATCAGGATTATCGGATCTCGGGCTAGGAAAGCTTGAGGGTGCCGAGATTTTTGAGGAGGAAAAGAAACCTGAACCAAAAAAGGAAGAACAGCCTAAGGAAGAGGCGGTTTTTGACGAGAATGATGTTTTGTTCGACAAGTCGGCCGAATGTCCTGTCTGCGGTAAGAAGTTTACTTACAGAGCGGTCAGAACGGGTAAAGCACGCCCTATAGGGCAGGACCCTGATTTAAGAACAAAATACGAAAAATTTGACCCGGCGAAATATGATGTTGTTGTATGCCCATATTGTGGGTATGCCGTGCTTACAAAGTATTTCACTTCACTTCCCGCAGCGCAGGTAAAGCTTATACGGGACGGGATCGGCGGAAAGGTACACGGTGTGGCAAATAATCCGATTCTGTCGTATGACGATGCCATTCAGAGGTATCAGCTTGCACTTGCATCGTCTATAGTAAAACATGCCAAGGACAGTGAAAAAGCCTTTGTATGCCTGAAGATGGCATGGGTAATCAGAGGAAAGAAGGAGTCTCTTTTGGAAGATGCTCCGGATTACGATGATATGATGGCGCAGCTTCGCGATGATGAAAATGAGGCATTAAAGGCGGCCTATGAAGGATTTGTCAGTGCAAGACAGAAGGAATCATTTCCGATTGCCGGAATGGACGAGATCACTATAGATTACCTTCTTGCTGTACTGTCCGCAAGGTTTGAAAAATATGATGTGGCACAGAAAATGATTGCGGGTATATTGCTGAACAGAACTGCAAACAACAGGATCAAAGATCGCGCAAGAGATCTTAAGGAGCAGGTCCTCATGGAAATGAAGGCGAAAGGAGAATTCTCATGAAAGGTTTTGGAAAGTTTGTAACATTTGTCGGGGTTACCGGTGCGGCACTTGCGGGATTGTGGTACTTCTTCGAGGTTAACAAGGACAAGTCGTATGCCGAGGCTGACGGAGCATCTGATACAGATGATTCATCAATCGAGAGATCATATGTTTCTCTTGATCCCGAGATCAAGGAGGAACTTAAGGAAGATGTCAGGAAAGTAGCTGACGGCGCCAAGAAGGCCGCCGAAGATGTCAAGAAGGCGGCTGAGGATATTAAGGATAATGCTGCCGGAAACAAAGATACCCTCAAGAAGGCGGTTAAGAGTGCAGCTCAGGATATCATAGCCAAAGCTGAAGATGCAGCCAAGGGTGTAGGACTCGTAAAGGAAGAAAAGAAAACGAGTGATTTTGAATTCGAAGATTTTGATAAATCATCCCATATCGATATCGAGTAAAAAAATAATCCGGATTATCATTTGCTTAACATGCATGTTGCTTACAGGGTGCGGTGAGGGTAAGCTTCCGACCGAAGTTGTTCTTACATCCGACTTTATCGAGAATGAGGTATTCAGACTCGAAGGACATCCGTGTATGAAGAATGAGATAATGTTGTATCTCGCCAATTCGGAAAACGGATACAGCGAAGTGTTCGGCGAAGGAATATGGGATGTTCCCGTTGGCGGGGGAACACTTGAAGACTCGTACAAGGATAATATACTTGCAAGGATAGCTCAGATAAAAACAATGAATCTTCTGGCGCAGGAGTTTTCTGTCGTGCTTGAGGATGAAGAAGAAGCCAAGGTAAAGGCGGCTGCTCGGGAATATTTCGAGTCGCTTTCCGACGCGGAAAAGAACTATCTTGATGTTGACTTGGAAACTGTGGCAAAACTGTACAGAGAATTTGCCATCGCAAATAAACTGTATGAGACTGTAACCCGTGACGTCAACCCGGAAATAAGCGATGATGAGGCCAGGACGATAACGGTCAGGACGATCCTTGTAAAAACATATAAACTGGATCACGGCGGCAATAAGATTGATTATAACAGCGAAGAGAAGAAAAGCGCTCTGATGCGTATTGCCGAAGCTCAGCAGCTTATAGATGACGGAGAAGCATTTGAAGTAGTAGCCGCCGACTATAATGAGGACACCGGATCTGAATACAGTTTCGGGCGGGGAGTGATGCCGAAAGAGTTCGAAGAGGCTGCATTTAATCTCGGAGTCGGGGAAGTCAGTGACATTGTGGAGACCGAGTACGGATATCATTTGATATACTGTGTTTCCACGTTTAATCCTGAAGAGACTGATGCCAACAAGGTCAAGATCGTGGAAAAACGCAAGCAGGAAGCATTTAACGAGGTATATGATGGCTTTGTCACAAAGCTGACCTCAAATCTTAACAAGCCACTGTGGGACAGCATCCACTTTGATCCGGGCGGAGTTGTCAAAACCACAAGCTTTTTTGAAGTTTATGATAAATATTTCACTGTTGTTAGCACTCAATTCAATTGAGTGCTAATTTTTTCTTGACTTATGATTTGGTCGGGTTTATCATATGACTTAATTGGGGAGGAGCAGTTGTTTTATAGCTCTCAAGAAAAAGGAAAAGAGGTAGATATATATGGCTAAAAAGGGTAGTTTAACAATCAACAGTGAGAATATTTTCCCGATAATCAAGAAGTGGATGTACAGCGATCACGATATTTTTGCCCGTGAACTTGTAAGTAACGGATGCGATGCTATCACAAAGCTTAAAAAACTTGATGTTATCGGACAATACAGCATTCCCGAAGGGAAGGATATGGAAATCCGTATCGTGGTCGACCCCGAAAACAAGAAGGTTACGTTTTCCGATACGGGTCTTGGAATGGATGCCGACGAGGTTGAGGAGTACATAACCCAGATCGCATTTTCGGGTGCTACGGCATTCCTTGACAAATATAAGGATAAAACCAATGATGACCAGATTATAGGTCATTTCGGACTCGGATTTTATTCCGCGTTCATGGTTGCGGATGAGGTCCACATTGATACTCTCTCCTACAAAGAGGGTGCGAAGGCTGTTCATTGGGAGTGCGACGGCGGAACGGAATATACGATGGAAGACGGCGATCGTGAAGAAGTCGGTACGACCATCACGCTTTTCCTTAACGAGGACTCGCTTGAGTTTTGTAACGAATACAGAATGAGAGAAGTGCTCAAGAAGTATTGTTCATTCATGCCTACACCAATATTCCTCGTAAAGGAGGGAGCCGAAACTCAGTACGATAACATTCCTGCCGATGAAGTTACCGAAAAGGATACCGTCATCGAAAAATACACAGAGGATGCCAAGTATGAGGAACAGGAAAAGGATGGCAAGAAGGAAAAGGTAGAGATCAGTCCTAAAAGGGAGATGGCCAAGATTGTCCGTCGCGAAGTTCCGATCAACGATCCGAATCCGCTGTGGGCAAAACACCCGAGTGACTGTACTAAAGAAGAATATCTGGAATTCTACCGTAAAGTATTTATGGATTATAAGGAGCCGCTGTTCTGGATTCATCTGAA
>DGUG01000063.1 GCA_002394535.1 Lachnospiraceae bacterium UBA4316 | reverse complement strand
GAGCAGCTTGATACATTTGCAGGAGAAATGAAAGCTACGTGCAATGAGGCGATGGATGCTCTCGAAAAGCTTGTTGAGCAGACCCGTGAACTTCGCGGATCTGTTAAGAATATTGATGATACAATCCGTTCCACCAATGAATCCGCAAACGGTATCCATGAATTTGTTAATGCTATTACGTCAATTGCCAGCCAGACCAATCTGCTGTCACTTAACGCATCAATAGAGGCTGCAAGAGCAGGTGAGGCAGGCCGTGGATTTGCGGTTGTTGCAGGAGAGATTGCCCAGCTTGCCGAGCAGTCCAACCAGAGCGCGCAGGAGATCGGTCATATTGTAGAGAAGCTTCTCCACGATGCTGCGGAATCTGTTGATGTTATGGCAAAGCTCAATGAGAGCTTTGAGAGCCAGACTGAGCAGATGAGAACTACAAGAAGCAACATGGAATCAATGGCGAGCGGCGTCGAGAATGTTGCAGAGAGTGCACAGGCTATAGCAGAGAAGATCGAAGGACTTACAGGAGCCAAGGATACACTTGTGGGAATAGTAAGCGATCTGTCCGCTATCTCGGAAGAAAATGCCGCTTCGACACAGGAGACAAACGCGTCAATGCAGGAGCTCAATGCTACATTTACGGTTATAACCCAGTCTGCAAACGAGCTTCAGGGTCTTGCCAAGGAGCTTGAGGAGATCATCAGTTACTTTGGATGATAATATTGAGTTTCGGCGGCTTTTGATGTAAAATGTTCGTCGGATAAACATATTTGTGATAGTTGAAAAGGAAAACAGTAAAGGAGGTATTTGTCATGGCATTTGTTATCAAAGACGGCTGTATTTCATGCGGAGCATGTGCAGGACAGTGTCCTGTAGGTGCTATCTCCGAAGGAGACGGTAAGTATGAAATTGATGCGGATAAGTGCGTAAGCTGTGGAGCATGCGCAGCACAGTGCCCCGTAGGCGCTATTGAAGAAGGCTGATAGGGGGGACCGCGAAGCGGTGGGACCCTGTCTGCACGTGGAGCCCCAATCGCCGAAGGCGATTTGAATGGGCGACACTCCTTAAAGAAGGCTGATAGGGGGGACCGCGATATAGAAAATGCCGGCTGTTTACAGTCGGCATTTTCTTTTTTTGACATATGGGGTATAATATTTCACGATTGCACCAATTGTTACATTAAGTGAAGATTTATGAGCAGTAACAAGATAAGATTTAAAGGTCAGATTCGAACATATATACTGTGGCCCGTATGGATGACATTATTTGTCGCCGTATTCGCGATAGGAATGTATTTCGTGAATATAAGAGCGGGTGTCTTTGCAACCGTTTTCTTCGTTGTATATGCGTCGGTTGCATATTTTTTGTATTTCCGTGACAGGGGCCGGGTTGTACGTGATCTTATATCATTTGCCACACAATACGGACAGGTTCAGAAGCAGCTCCTTCGTGACCTGGAGATTCCGTATGCACTGCTTGATGAGACGGGTAAAGTCATATGGACTAACGATGCTTTCGAGCAGACAATGAATATCACAAAAAAATACAGCAAGAATATTACAAATCTGATTCCGGAGATCACAAAGGAAAAACTCCCCAGGATGGAACATGAGACCGAAAGTGTCGTTTCGGTTGACGGACATGATTTTCGCGCAAGCATGAATAAGGTATCAATGTCTGCGCTTATGGAAGCGTCCGATGCTGTGGAGACCGTCGATTATGACAGTTTCCTGATTGCTCTTTATATGTTTGATGTTACCGAAGTAAATGCACTTGCACGTCAGGTGGAAGAGCAGAAGATGGTGTGCGGTCTTATATATATGGACAATTACGATGAGGCGCTCGAAAGCGTTGATGAGGCAAGACGTTCGCTTGTAGTTGCACTTATCGAGAGGCAGATTAATAAGTATTTCTCCAAAGTGGATGCAATTGTCAAAAAGCTTGAGAAGGATAAGTTCCTGGTAGTAATGAAAAAAAAGGAACTGGATAATATAGTTGAAAGCCGGTTCGGAATACTGGAAGAAGTCAAGAATGCAAATATCGGCAATGAAGTATCGTTTACACTATCCATCGGGTTCGGAGCCGGCAGTGATTCCTTTGACCAGAATTATGAATATGCCAGAACTGCCATAGATCTGGCGCTTGGAAGAGGCGGAGACCAGGCAATCATTAAAACGGAAGATGAGATCAGTTACTACGGCGGAAGACGCGAGGTAACAGGCAAGAATACGAGAGTTAAAGCCAGAGTCAAAGCCCATGCTCTGCGTGAGATCATAGAAAGCAGCGATAATATCATCATCATGGGGCACAAGATCCTTGATGTCGATGCATTCGGGTCCTCAATCGGAATTTATCGTGTTGCCAAGACGTTTAACAAGAAGGTAAATATAGTTGTAGATGAGGTAACTACATCCATACGTCCCATGCTTGATATGATGATACATGACGGTGCTCATGATGAAAGCGTATTCGTATCAAGAGAAGGAGCCATAGAGATAGCAGCCAATACAGAATGTACTCTTGTTGTTGTGGATGTTAACCGCCCGAGTTTTACGGGCTGCCCGGAGCTATTGGAGCTGTGCAATACTATAGTTGTACTCGATCACCACAGGCAGGGTGCAGAGAAGATAGAAAATGCCACTCTTTCCTATATCGAGCCCTATGCATCAAGTGCATCGGAAATGGTATCTGAGGTTTTGCAGTATATCAGTGACAGAGTTAAGCTTATGGCAGATGAGGCAGATTGTCTGTATGCGGGAATGGTAGTTGACACCAACAATTTTGTTACCAAGACCGGTGTCAGAACATTCGAAGCAGCGGCATATCTGCGAAGAAACGGTGCGGATGTTACCAGAGTCCGTAAAATGTTCAGGGATGATGTCGGCACGTATAAAGCAAGGGCCGAAATAGTCAGCAATGCCGAGATATACGATAGGGCGTTTGCCATCGCCGTAACACCGGATACGGTTGTTGACAGTCCGACTATTATCGGAGCCGAAGCCGCAAATGAACTTTTGAATATCAATGGTATAAGGGCATCCTTTGTGCTTACACTTCATGATGACGAGGTGTTTATAAGTGCCAGGTCGATCGATGATATTAATGTTCAGGTCATTATGGAAAAACTCGGGGGAGGCGGCCATATGAATGTAGCCGGTACCCAGATAAAGGACGTTACGGTTGAAGAAGCAAAGAAGTCTCTTATAGCTGTGCTTCAGGAGATGAAAGAAAAAGGAGAACTTCAATGAAAGTCATATTATTACAGGATGTTAAATCAGTCGGAAAAAGCGGAGATGTCGTAGAAGTATCCGACGGATATGCCAAAAACTTTATTTTTAAAAAGAAACTCGGAATACCGGCAGATTCCAAAAATCTAAACGATCTTAAACTTAAGAAGGCCAATGATGAAAAAGTTGCCGCCGAGAATCTGGCTGCCGCGCAAGAGTTCGGCAGACAGATCGAAACAAAAACCGTAGTTGTTAAACTCAAAGCCGGTGAAGGCGGTAAAACCTTCGGAAGCGTTTCGAGCAAAGAAATAGCACAGGAAGCAAAATCACAGTTTGATATTGATATAGACAAAAAGAAGATTTCTCTTCCCGAGGCGATCAAGTCATTCGGAACATTTGATGTTCCCGTTAAACTTCATCCGCAGGTTACAGTAAATCTCAAAGTTAAAGTTGAGGAGTGCTAAGAATGGACGAAGCGCTTCTTAAAAAAATGCCTCCGCACCACAAGGAATCCGAAAGGGGAGTGGTGGGAGCCATGATGCTTGATAAAGATGCAGCGATAATAGCAATGGGTGCCCTGACATCCGATGATTTTTATCTGAAGGAATGCGCTTATGTTTTTGATGCGGTAAAGTCTGTCGTTGATGAAGGAGCACCTGTAGATCCCACGATTATTTCCAACAGACTGATTGAGATGAATGCTCCGGCTGAGATTGCATCCGGAGAATTTCTGCGCAATCTGTGCATGTGGGCATCCACTTCGGCTGTTATTGAAGAGCACATAGAAATAGTCAAGAAAAAATCATTGCTTCGGAAACTGATCAAAGAGTGCGAGACTATCGAAAACAACTGCTACTCCGATTCGGGAGACTCGGAAGACATTCTTGAGGAAGCGGAGAAGAAGATTTTTGAGATCACCAACAGCCGCTCAACAGGAGAGTATGTTCCGATACGTCAGATAGTTAAGGATGCCGTTGAACGAATAGGGATTGCTGCCAAAACGGATGGTGTTGTTACCGGAGTGGCAACCGGATTTACGGATCTTGACTATAAGATGGCAGGTCTTCAGCCCTCTGATCTTATTCTTATTGCTGCCAGACCTTCAATGGGTAAGACAGCATTTGTTCTGAACATAGCGCAGCATATATGCTTTAAAGATAAAAAGGGGGCAGTGGTATTCTCGCTTGAGATGTCGAGAGAACAGCTTGTTAACCGTCTCCTGTCACTCGAATCACATGTCGATTCCAAAGCTATTAGAAACGGTAATGTTACCGCACAGAATTGGGAAGGAATAATCGAAGCTGCTTCCACCATCGGAGAATCAAAGCTGATAATAGATGATACTCCGGGAATCAGCATCGGTGAATTGCGGTCGAAATGCCGCAAGTACAAAGCTGAAAACAAAGATCTTTCGGTCATCATCATCGATTACCTGCAGCTTATGTCGGGATCGGGCAGAACTGATTCCAGGCAGCAGGAGATTTCAGATATATCAAGATCGCTAAAATCACTGGCCAGAGAATTGAATATTCCGGTTGTGGCGCTTTCTCAGCTGTCCCGTGCGGTTGAAAAGCGTGACGATCACAGACCGATGCTGTCGGATCTTCGTGAGTCCGGAGCGATAGAGCAGGATGCGGATGTAGTAATGTTCCTGTACAGAGATGATTACTACAACCCGGATACGGACAAAAAAGGAATAGCGGAAGTAATAATAGCCAAGCAAAGAAACGGCCCGATAGGAACTACGGAGCTCGTATGGCTGCCTGATCTGACCAAGTTTGCCAATAAGGCAAAAAACTGAGTTAAGGAGATTTGCATGGACAAGCCGGTTTTATATCGTAAACGTATTATTCCGGAGGAGATTGTACTGCTTGATAAAGATGAAATACTGTATTCCGACGATGCATATATAGTGACAAAGTGGAATGCCATCAAGCCGAAGAAAATCCTTCACCACGGATGTTCATGCTATTTTTTGAAAGAGGGATTCAAGGTCAGCAAGTTTTACCGGGAGGACGGCACATTGATGTACTGGTATTGCGATATTATCAGTTACACATACAACGAGCCGGAGAATTCTTATATATTTACCGACCTGCTGGCTGATGTTCTCATATATCCCGATGGAAGGGTCGAAGTTGTTGACGTTGGAGAGATAGCGGATGCGCTTACGGACGGAACGCTTACAACGGACGAGATGATACCGGCGCTTAGAAGTCTTGATAAATTGCTGGGACTGATATACTCCGGGGAATTCGGTAGTATTCAGGATATGATCAACAGGATCGAAAATGGCAGCAAACTTTCAAAATGAAAACAATATATGAAACAGTTGACCCCGGCAGCATGGATATGTCGGTAATAGATAAAGCGGGAAGTATAATCCGCAGCGGAGGACTTGTAGCTTTCCCGACGGAAACTGTTTACGGCCTCGGAGGGGATGCTTTAAATCCGGAATCATCCGAGAAGATATACAGGGCAAAGGGAAGACCGTCGGATAATCCTCTTATAGTTCACATTTCGGATTTTGACAGCATATACGATATAGTCCGTGATGTAAGTGCTGAAGCAAAGCTTTTGGCGGACAGATACTGGCCCGGTCCCCTTACCATGATATTTGATAAAAAACCGGTTGTCCCCAAAGAGACAACAGGAGGGCTTGATACGGTTGCGGTTAGATTTCCCTCCCACCCGGTGGCACAAAAGTTCATTGAAGCATCCGGTGGATTCGTTGCCGCACCTTCGGCAAATTTATCCGGAAGACCGTCGCCTACTTACGGAAGGCATGTTCTTGAAGACATGGACGGAAGGATAGATATGATTATAGACTCCGGGGAATGCAATATCGGACTGGAATCCACGATAGTTGATTTTACTTCCGAAGTTCCTATGATATTAAGGCCCGGCTATGTTAACGAGAAGATGTTAAATTCCGTGATCGGGGAGGTAGCCAAAGATCCTGCGGTGTTCGGAAATATGGCAAGTGGCGGTCATCCGAAGGCGCCGGGCATGAAATACCGTCACTATGCTCCGAAGGGGAGTATGACTATCGTGTCGGGCAAGACGGATAATGTCATTGAATATATTACGAACAGGATAAAAAGTAAGCGGCCGGACGAACGTATAGGTGTTCTGGCGTGCTCACAGAATGTATCTCAATACACCGGAGCCGACATGATTTTTGATATGGGATGTGCGGATAATGAGATAGAAATATCTTCAAGACTGTATGATGCGCTCAGGGAGTGCGATGAAAAGAAGATAGATGTAATCTATTCGGAAGAGTTTGATACTCCCGATCTTGGACTTGCGATAATGAACCGGCTGATAAAGGCAGCAGGTCATAATATAATAAATGTATAACAGGAGAAGAAAATGAAAGTAGCTATCGGAGCCGATCACGGTGCATTTGAGAGAAAAGCGGAAGTTATTGAACACCTTGAGGCGGCAGGACATGAGGTCAAGGATTTCGGAACCTATACTCCGGAAAGTTGTGATTATCCGGAAATAGGAAGAAGTGTAGCAGAAGCCGTGGTATCCGGTGAATATGACAGAGGAATAGTGATGTGTACCACCGGGATCGGCATTTCGATCGTGGCAAACAAGGTCAGAGGAATTCGATGTGCACTTTGTTCCGATGTTACAAGCGCAAAGCTCACAAGACTTCATAATGATGCCAATATGCTTTCGATGGGTGCAGGTATCATCGGCCCCAATCTTACGATGGATATAGTAGACACATTTATGAATACCGAGTTTTCAAACGAAGAAAAACATGTACGGAGAATATCTAAGATAGAAAAATAATACTTTATGGAGGGTTAGCAATGAAACAGTATCCCGGAATCGACAATGTTTATGTAATGGATCATCCGCTGATACAGCATAAGATAGGCTATATCAGAAGGACTGAAACCGGAACAAAGGATTTCAGGCAGACTATCGGTGAGATAGCGATGCTCATCTGTTATGAGGCAACAAGAAATCTTGAACTGGCTGATGTCAAGATTGAAACTCCCATATGCTCTACAACAGCAAAGGAGCTTAAGGGAAAAAAGATGGCTATCGTTCCCATACTCCGCGCCGGCCTGGGGATGGTTGACGGAATGCTTACACTTATACCGGTAGCCAAGGTCGGACATATAGGGTTGTACAGAGATCCCCAAACCCTTAAACCGGTAGAATACTATTGCAAGCTGCCGGAGGATTGCGCAAACCGTGAAGTATTCGTGGTTGATCCGATGCTTGCAACCGGCGGATCATCCTGTGCTGCCATTACAATGCTTAAAGAAAAAGGGTGCAAGAATATTCATTTCATGTGTATTATAGCCGCACCGGAAGGAGTGGCTGCCATGCATGAAGCACACCCTGATGTGGATGTATATATCGGGGCACTTGATGAGAAACTTAATGATCACGGTTATATAGTTCCCGGACTTGGCGATGCGGGAGATCGGATTTTCGGTACAAAGTAATGAGTGACAAAAGACAGGACTATATCTCATGGGATGAGTATTTTATGGCTGTGGCTAAGCTTGCGGGAATGAGATCGAAAGATCCCAATACGCAGGTAGGAGCCTGTATTGTCAGTGAGGACAATAAGATTCTTTCGATGGGTTACAACGGATTTCCGAGAGGATGCTCGGATGATGAATTTCCATGGGCCAGAGAAGGAGATGAACTGCTGACCAAATACGTTTATACGGTTCACAGTGAACTTAATGCCATACTTAATTACAGAGGCGGCAGCCTTGAAGGGGCAAAGCTTTATGTATCACTGTTTCCCTGCAATGAGTGTGCCAAGGCTATCATCCAGAGCGGTATCAAAACAGTCATCTATGATTGTGATAAGTACGCCGCTACAAACGGAGTAATCGCATCCAAAAAAATGTTTGATGCCGCGGGAATAAGGTACTACAAGTACGATCCGACAAACAGGGAAATTGTTATCACGGTATAATCTATGCTGTATGGTGGCAGGACAACATACAACTTAATAGTCTGTGCGGTAAGTGCTACGGTTGCTTTAACCTGTGTTTTTTCATCAGTGGAAACACCTGTATTTGCGTCTGTTGAGAGCACGTCACAAAAAATCAAAGATGCAGAGAAACTAAAAAAAGAAACCGAGGAAATGAAAGAGGCCACGGAACAAAAGAAGGAAGGCCTCAAGGACCAGAAACAGGAGCTTGAAAACTACCTTAGCGAGCTCAATGACAGTCTGACCCAAATTACCGAGAATATTAAAGATATAGAAGACAGGATCACAGCCAAGCAGGCGGAGATAGAAACGGCACAGGTTGAATTGGAGAATGCCCAAGAGGAAGAGAAGATTCAGTATGAACTAATGAAAAAAAGAATCAAGTTCATGTATGAGCGCGGAGACAAGACAATTCTTACCACCTTTTTTTCGTCTCATAGTTATGCTGATTTTTTGAACAAAACGGAATACATCGATCGCATAGAAAATTATGATAAGAAGATGTATGACAACCTGATTCAGATAAGAAAAGATATTGAAGATAAAGAGAAAGATCTCAGAACGGAAGAAGAACAACTGCAGAGCCTCAGAAAACAAGCCCAGAATGAGGAAATGAAGGTTAATAACCTTGTAACGTCGACTAACGGTTCCATTGCACAGACGGATGGTCAGATATCCGCAGCAGAACTTGAGACGGCGGCTTATGAAGCGGAGCTTAAGGCTCAGGAAGAGAATCTTGCTGCCCTGAAAAAGCAGCTTGCCGAAGAACAGGCAATGATTGCAAAAGCTGCCAAGATGTCATGGAGGGATATTTCGGAGGTTGAATTTCAGGAAGGTGACAGAGATCTGCTCGCCTGCCTGATATACTGTGAGGCCGGAAACCAGCCCTATGCCGGACAGGTAGCGGTCGGTGCGGTTGTAATCAATCGTGTAAGATCTGCCGCGTTTCCGAATTCTGTTTCAACAGTTATCTATCAGAACAGACAGTTTTCGCCTGTAAGCAGCGGAAGACTTGCAACAAGACTTGCTCTCGGTGCAACATCATCTTGTTATCAGGCGGCAGATGAAGCCATGAGGGGTGCAACACCTGTAGGAAACTGCCTGTACTTCAGAACCGTTATTCCGGAAATCAACGGAACAATAATCGGAGATCACGTTTTCTACTGATTGTGACTAAACTTAAGTTTATTTTGTGGACTTTTTGGCTGCCTACAGTTATAATTATGAAGATGCGATTTATATGAAGGGTAAACAGTTGAAGTATCAAAAAGAGGTATTTCGCGGTTTTTCGATGGTTTTACAGTTCGGTATCAATATGATTGTACCTATTGTTCTGTGTACTTTCGTAGGGATATTTCTTGACAGATTGTTTTCCACATCATTTATTGTAATCATAATGTTTTTTCTCGGAGCATTGGCCGGCTTTCGCAATATTTTTATATTTGCCAGAAATATGAACAAACGCCAAACCTATCTGGGAAGCGATGCCGATGAATCGGTGTCGGGACATGCCGGCGAAGACTTTGGTGAAAAAATGGACAGGGTATACAGGGATAATATGAATGAATAGACTTAAGATCATTCTAAAAGAAAATCATACCCTCCATGAAATGATGCTCGGGATAATTGCGGCAAATGTTGTCCTCGCGGTAGTGGCACTGTTTGCGGATGACAGAAATAGCGCGTTAACCGCCGTGCTGATAGGAGCTGCTACTGCGTTTATATTTGTTATACATATGGCTGTGACTGTTGATGATGCGCTCTGCCTTGACGAGAAGGGTGCAATTTCGCAAATGCGGACACAGATGTTGATCCGGTATTTGTTTGTGGCGATTGTCGTCGGTTCAAGCCTGTATTTTAAGATAGCGAATCCGGTATTTTTGACAATATCGATTCTTACTGTAAAAGCGGGTGCATATTTGCAGCCCTCTGTACATAAACTGATAAACAGGAGGTGGGATAAGTGAATAGCGTTCTATTGGCAGCCGATGTCAATTTCATGATAAAAGGCATATTCTCTTATCAGATATTCGGCCAGACTGTGTGGATTACAACAACACATGTTTGCCTGTTGATAGTTCTGTTGCTGTTTGCAGTGTTTGGCCTGTGCGCGCATCATGTGATAGTCAATGCAGACCCTTATGCCAAGCCGGGTACTTTCCAGAACATAGTTGAGCTCATTGTTGAAATGCTTGATAACATGATTACGGGATGTATGGGGAAGAGTGCCACGAAGTTTCTCGGATACATATCGACCCTGTTTTGCTTTATACTTATCAGTAATTTTTCAGGACTTTTGGGACTGCGTCCCCCGACAGCGGATTACGGAGTAACCTTACCGCTGGGACTTATTACTTTCGGGATGATTTTCTACAACAAGATAAAACATCAGGGGGTCGGAGGATTTCTAAAAGGTTTGTGCGATCCATGGCCGATTTGGGCACCCATCAATGTTATAGGTGATGTTGCGGTACCGGTATCTATTTCCCTGCGTCTGTTTGCGAATATTCTTTCGGGAACGGTTATGATGGCTCTTGTATATGGTCTTCTTTCCAAGATTGCATGGGGCTGGCCGGGATTCCTACATTTGTATTTCGATTTGTTTTCGGGCGCAATCCAAACATACGTATTCTGTATGCTGACAATGACATATGTCGCTGATGCTATAAATGCTGAATAGGGGGGGCGAGTCTCCTTGTAAATGCAGATTAGAATATTAATAATAGATAACAAATTATAGGAGGATTGTTTTA
>DGUG01000044.1 GCA_002394535.1 Lachnospiraceae bacterium UBA4316 | reverse complement strand
TGCACATCCTCATCAAACGCATTGGCGGTAAGTGCTATTATAGGGATCGTCTCACTGTCTCCACGTCCCAGTGAGCGGATAACTCTTGTCGCCTCAAGACCATCCATCTCAGGCATGCGCATATCCATAAGTATGGCATCATAATATCCTTCCGGCTTGGATTCATACAGGTGTACTGCCTCCTTACCGTTAACAGCATGATCTGTTTCAATCTTACGCATGGACAGAACCTCTGTCATTATATCGGCATTAATCTCCATATCCTCCGCAAGAAGAATATGCCGTCCTTCCAGCTCCGCCCTCTTCATGCTGTCGTCTGATAATGCATGTTTTTTGTCCAGCACTTTCTTAAATTCAGTGATCAGGTTATCCGCAAACAGTGGCTTGGCGATAAAACTGTCCACTCCGGCACTTATGGCCTCATCGTACACATCTTCCCAATTGTATGCGGTAAGAAGTATCACGGCAGTATCACGCCCTATTGCCGAGCGTATCTGTCTGGTGGTCTCCACGCCATCCATCTCAGGCATCTTCCAGTCCACAATGATAAGATTGTACGGTTTTTGTCTGGCGCATGCAAGCTTCACAGCCTCCACTGCCTCATGCCCGGACTGTACCACATCCGCCTCTATCCCTGCCTGGGAAAGCACAAGTTTAGCCTGATCGCACGTGACCTTATCATCATCGATCACAAGCACCTTTATATCCTGCAGCCGGATTTCATTTGCGCCCGAGTTCCCGTCTTTTCTGCGGTCGGAGTCATTTAAGGTAACACGAACCGTAAACGTGGTTCCCCTGCCCTTTTCGCTTTCTACATTTAGCTCGCCGTTCATCATCTCTATTATGCTCTTTGTGATCGGCATACCCAGTCCGGAACTTCCGTATTTATTCATAACTCCGGAATCTTCCTGGCTGAATGCATCAAAAAGCTTGGGCAGATACTCTTTGCTCATTCCTATTCCGGTGTCTTTTATAACAAACTGCAGTACGGATCTGCCGCCAAAGCCTCCTGTCTTCTCCACATCAAGACTGACTTGTCCGCCTTCGGGTGTAAATTTGACAGCATTGCCGAGAATATTGATGAGCACCTGCCGCAGTTTGATACTGTCGCCTATGTAATAATCATTAATACCTTCGCCCACATGACAGTTATACTCAAGTCCCTTTTCCTTACACTGACCGTCAAAAATCATACAAATCTGATCCATAAGCTCCGAAAAAGCAAACTCCTCATTTTTGAGTGTCATCCTTCCGGCTTCTATCCTGGACATATCAAGAATATCATTTATAAGTTTCAGCAGATGATGTGCGCTGCTTCCTATTTTCTCAAGGTAATCCTTGGTGTTATCCGATATTCCCGGTTCATTAAGTGCCAGAGAATCCAGCCCTATGATCGCATTCATCGGTGTCCGTATCTCATGGCTCATATTGGACAAAAATACCGTCTTGGCCTTGCTGGCATTCTCCGCGGTCTTCAATGCGTCGGATAACGCCTGACTTCTGGCAAGAGATTCACGCATTTCCTCATCGATATCCGTAAAGCCCACACCTACCGCGTGTATGACTTCGTCACGATTTTCATCCTGCCTGTTCACGTCTGCCATACGCAGCATCTCATAGCTCTCGACCCCGTCTTTACTGACAAGATATCGCAGGGCTATTATTACACTCTTTGAAAGCCCCTCCCTGATATTCTCGGGTTTGATAAAATCAAGAAACTGCTGCCGATAATCCTCTGTCACATACTCGTTTGCATATTTGGTAAATTCTTCCGAAAAAACGAACTCATCATCTCTTGCGATCCTGATGTCGGACTCATCTCTTCTGTGGCAGACTGCCCGATCCGAGTCCAGATCAACATAGAATACACTCCTGTAATCCGATGCCATGGCAGTGATCATGCTGTCAAGCTGGGCACGCTTCTTCTCCTGTTCGAGAAGCTCATCCTGAAGTGCGATACGCTCTTCCATTTCCTGCTGCATAGCCTCGGCTGTTTCTCTCTCAAGTGCCAGTCTCGTTGCTCTGCGGGTCTGTATGAGCATCATGACAAACACCCCGGCAAGAACTACCGTAGTAAGGGCAGCAAGGGTCATGCTCCTTCTGACTATCTCATCTGAAATAGTCTCTATCTGGTCACTGATAATGCTCTCTCTTATCAGATATGTAAGCATCCAGTCGGTACGATGTACAGGAACATAATAGAGCGTCTCGGAAACGCCGTTATATGTAAATGAAACAACTCCGGAATGTCCGTAGGAAAAATCATCCCTGACCTTCTCAGGACTGTATTCGTCCTCAAAATCCGCCGTGTCAAGAGCGGACAAAAGGTTATCCTCCTTGGCAAGTCCTCCCAAAACGGAATTGGTCAGAGAATATCCATCCGGTGTATATATATTACAGAAAGTAGTGCTGTTAGAGCCCGACTGAAACGAGATGGTCTCAAGCATCCTGTCCATATCGATCTCCATGAATCCCGCCACCAGAAAGTGTCCGTTAAAGGGCAGACGGTCTGTCGGTGCCGCAATCACAATTCTGGTGCTCTCACCTTCCGCATCCATTACCGATATTTCCGGACCGGATATTGTTTTATAATCAAAACCGTAACGGTCTATATCGTCCCTTGTTCCCCTTGATGTATAAATAGTCCCCGTTTCATCAACGAATGCAAACTTTTCCAGCCCGTATAACTGCTTCATTCTAAGCTGATAGGTCTGAAGATTTTCAGTCGAACGAAGATCATCCGGTGAGAGCAGTCCGATGGCCACATCAAGATTACTAATATAATCATTGAGCGTGGATGCCACTACCTGTTCTCTTCTGCCTGCCAGTTCGTCAAGATAAAACAGACTGACATTTCGAACAGCCTGCTTCGTATCGGTGCTGGCTCTTCCGCCGTTCCATACGGTTCCCAATATAAGTATCAGCGCAACAACTATTCCTCCTGCCAGTGCAACCGCTGTAACACCTTTAGTATTGACTCCCTTCACTTTACGCCTCCATAAATAGATTATATAATGATTTTATCAAATCCGTTAAGCAATGTGTACACCTTTTTGATGTATGACTCCAATACCGTTATCAAGGAGATTTTATGCGAAATTATCTGTTAATGATATACCCCATAGCGCTGCTTGTACTTATATTTGCCAAAGCAAAGCGCACCGGAAACAAAACCGTAAGCACTGATTTTATAAGCCTTTCCCAGTCCAAAATGATTCAGGCATCTGCCTGTATTGCCATTATTCTTCACCATATAACACAGGATGTTACTGTTTACGGTTCTTCCTATAAAGGTCCCGTAACGATGCTCAACTACATCGGCATATTCTTTACGGCGCTGTTTTTCTTCTTCTCGGGATACGGTCTTATTACAAGCCTTCTTACAAAGAGCGATTACCTCGACGGCTTTTTGTTAAAACGCCTTCCTACTGTTCTGATTCCTTTCTGGTTTATCAATACACTCGGGCTCATACTAAATGTATGCGTTTATGGTGCCCACAGGACGTTTTCATCTGCCTTGTCGGATATTTTCGGTCTGACACTTATCAACAGCAATGGCTGGTTTATAGTTGAAATTGCAATACTCTATCTGCTTTTTTACATAATCTTCAGATTAATTAAAAACAAGGACATTGCCCTTATCATTATGTGCACAGCAACTGTTATCGTCATACTGCACTGTATGGGTGCGGGGCACGATCTTCCGGGGAACAAGGCTCACTGGTTCAAGGGGGAATGGTGGTACAATTCGACCGCCATATTTATGTTTGGGATGTTGTTTGCAAGATTTAAGATGCGGCTGTCAGGTTTTATGAACAGGCATTACAGGGTTCTGCTGCCGGTTTTTTCAATCCTGACTGTAATAAGCGCGTATGCCTGCGTATTTGCTGTCATACTTTTCGGCTACTACGACACAACCCGGGATCAAATCATAACATTACTTATCCAGTCAATCGGGTGCCTTATATTTACGGTCTTCGTACTGCTTCTTAATATGCGTATCACCATCGGAAATAAAGCTTTAAACTATTTAAGTTCAATAAGCGTGGAATTGTTTTTGATACACGGATATTTTGTTAACAGGATATTCGGTGAAGTACGAATGAATGATTTTCTCCGATATGCCGTGGTAATTGTATGCAGTATTGCATCTACAGCCGTTATCGCTCCACCGGTACATTTTATAAAGGATAAAACCATATATGCACTAAGCCGTCTGAAACGCGGGAAAACCTACAATGATACTATCGAAGGCAGGCTTATCCGAAAGCGTCATGAAAAAAGAGTCGCACTGATACGAAAAGTGTCGATCGCAGTTCTTGGTGCCGGAATAATCACTTACATTATTATCACATTTAGAGGAGTAATCTTTGCCAAAAGTGAATACAAACAGGAAATGGCGGATCTTGTCAATGCAAACGTCGGAGACGAGGTGTACTGGGGACATTTTGAATGCGACCACAGAAAAATAGGAAAAGAGCGGCTTCGGTTTATCGTGATAGAAAAGACCTCCGACTCTGCCGTGCTTCTGTGTAAATACGGAATAGACGGCAGGAGTTTTAACCGGAAACACGAAAGTGTCTCATGGGAGAATTCTGATATACGTGCTTATATCAACTCTCCGGAATATATCGGATCATTTTCCATGTATGAACTTGGGGCAATGGAAAGATTCGAAGGCGACTATATCACGCTCCTTACCGTACAGGAAGCAGGGAATGCATTTGATTCAGACCGGGAAAGACAACTGCTCCTTACGCCTGCTGCCGAGAGCACAGGTGTTAACGTCAACAGTATGAGCAAAGCCAATATGTGGGACATGAAAGGTTACAGAAGTTCATGGTGGTGGCTTATGCCGGAACAGGGGAAAAAATCCGTGACCGCTCCTATTGTCACGGTTGACGGCGAAATACTGGAAGCAGAAAAAGAAATCAACCGCCCCGGCGGGGCAATCAGACCGGTTATAAGAATACAGCTGAAGCAGCAGTCAGACTGACATCAGTTATATTTCCCGTATCTTTTCTTGATCTTGAGACGGTTGACGGCTCTTGCAAGCATCCCCTTGGCAGCACGATAATTAATTCTGTCAGTCTTGCCGGCCAGAACATCTTTTGCATGCTCTTCCTCGCGTCTGGCTCTTTCCTCATCAATATCATCAGGGTCTTCACATGACTCTACAAGAATGAGCACATTGTTATTCTCGACTTTGACCATTCCGTTTGATACAGCCGCATGACATCTCGTACCATCAGGAAGAGTGTACTTAATAACCCCGATATCAATCGCCGCCACGAGATTCTCATGCATGGCCTGTATGCCGTACATCCCTTCGGTTGTAGGTATGACAAGAGAAACGCATTTACCCTCAAAAAAATCTTTGTCGGCTTCAATTATATGAAGATTGAATTCGTTCATATCTGCTTGCTCTTTGCGTATGCATCATCAAGTGTTCCCACGTTGTAGAATGACGCCTCCGGCATGTTGTCGGCATCGCCTCCGAGAATAGCCGCAAATCCTCTGATCGTTTCGGGAAGAGTTACATATACACCCTTTATACCGGTAAACTTCTCGGCAACGCTTAAGGGCTGTGCCAGGAATCTTTGGGCTTTTCTGGCTCTGTTAACTGTCAGCTTATCTTCCTCGCTAAGCTCCTCCATTCCGAGAATGGCGATGATATCCTTAAGTTCATTGTACCTCTGGAGCAGATTTTTGACTGCCCATGCGGTTTCGTAATGTTCCTTGCCAACAATGCTCTCTTCAAGTATGGCAGAAGAAGACTCAAGCGGATCGACTGCCGGATAAATACCCTGCTCGGCAATCTTACGCGACAGAACTGTGGTTGCATCAAGGTGGGCAAAGGTTGTTGCCGGAGCAGGATCAGTAAGGTCATCCGCAGGAACATACACAGCCTGTACACTTGTTATGGATCCGTTTTTTGTTGACGAAACACGCTCCTGCAATGCTCCCATTTCCTCCGCCAGAGTAGGCTGGTAACCTACTGCGGATGGCAGGCGCCCGAGAAGTGTGGACACTTCGCTTCCCGCCTGGACAAATCTGAAAATGTTATCTACAAACAGAAGTACATCCTTCTTCTGTTCATCTCTGAAATATTCCGCCATGGTAAGTCCGGAAAGGGCAACTCTCATTCTGACTCCCGAGGGCTCATTCATCTGTCCGAACACAAGAGCTGCTTTGTCTATTACACCGCTTCCTCTCATTTCGTTCCACAGATCGTTACCTTCACGGCTTCTCTCTCCGACGCCTGCAAACACGGAGTAACCGCCGTGCTCCATGGCCACATTGTGGATCATCTCCTGGATCAGAACGGTCTTGCCGACCCCTGCACCTCCGAACAGTCCGATCTTACCCCCTTTTGTATAGGGCTCAATAAGGTCTATTACCTTAAGTCCGGTCTCAAGTATCTCTATCGAACTCTTCTGCTCGCAAAACGCAGGAGCTTTTCTGTGTATGCTCCATCTTTTCACACCTGAGGATATCTCTCCGAGACCGTCTATAGGGTCTCCCAATACATTAAACATCCTGCCGAGTGTAACATCCCCAACCGGAACTGTGATAGAATCCCCTGTTGCCGTAACAGTCATATTTCGCTTCAGGCCCTCACTTTGTCCCATCATGATGCACCGGACCGTCTCGTTCCCTATATGCTGTTCAACTTCCATGAACACCTTTTTATCACCGTTATTTGTATATAAGGCTTCACGTATCCGCGGAAGTCCCCCTGTCGGAAACTCCACATCAACTACCGGACCGGAAATCTGAACGATCTTACCTTCCATTTGCATATGCTCCTTTGGCAACCGCCTCCGCGGTTTTCTTTTTCTTCAGCGCACGGGCGCCTGCGGAGATCTCGGTTATCTCTCTTGTTATCTTCCCCTGACGTGCATGATTATATTCAAGCCTGAGCTCTGCCATAAGCTCATTTGCATTTTGATCCGCCTCATCCATCGCATTCATTCTCGCACTCTGCTCACAGCAGTAACTGTCCACAAGCGCACTGTACAGATACTCCGCAACATAGCTCCTGACAATGCTTTCAAGAACACTTTCGGCCGAGGGATAAAAATTAAAGCTGACATTATCATTCATTGCGGCCTCATCCGTAAAATCCTTACGGTGAAAGGGCAAGAGTCTTACCGTCCTGGCCTTTTGTGAGATATTATTCTCAAGATCGGTATATATGAGGAATATTTTCGATATTCTGCCTGCATCATACTCATCAAGGATGTAATCAGCCATACGCCTTGTTCTTCGCATGGTCGGATTGTCAGCGGAGAAGCGGAACTCACCGTCATATTCGATCCCAAGAGCATCGCAGTATTTACACCCGTAGTCCCCCACCATAAAATACCTGCTTTCATGATCCGTCATCTGGCTCTCGAATTCCTTGATGACTGCATGATTGTAAAATCCGGCAAGTCCTTTATCGGATGTTACGACAATATACGCATATGCTCCCGGCAGGTCATGGGAGCCGTCGGCAGGATACATATACGGACTGTCTATATGACTTTTGGACCGAAATATCCTCTTGATCTCACTGTTTAGCGCATCAAAATGCGGCCTTGTCCGCTCCAGCTCAGCCCTGGCTTTTCTCATCTTACTGGATGAGATCATGTACATGGCCTTTGTGATCTTGGCTGTATCCGATACGGACTTCATCCGTGATTTTATTTCTCTGATATCACTCATGTAATCCTCTTACAGTATCAAGTATTCTCTGTTTATCTTCATCCGAGATCGTACCTTCGTTCTCGATCTTAAGAACAATATCCTGACATCTGGCCATCGTATCGTGAACTATTTCATCAATCTTAACATCAATATCTTCGGTCTCTATCGTCTCAAACTTATCCATTGTCGCTATGACAAGCATAAATACCTGCTGTACGAGACTTCTGGGGCTCTTGGGCTTTTGTTTGAGTATCTTCATAAGGCCTTCGCCGTATCTTATCTGCTTCTTCGTAGCCTCATCCATATCCCCCGAAAACTGTGAAAAAGTCTCCATCTCCCTGTACTGGGCAAGGTCAAGTCTTAATGTGCCGACAGCTTTCTTCATAGCTTTTGTCTGAGCATCCCCGCCCACACGGGATACGGAAAGGCCCACATTTATGGCAGGACGCTGGCCTAGTCTGAACAGTCCGCTGGAGAGGAAAATCTGTCCGTCGGTAATGGAAATGACATTTGTCGGAATATATGAGGAAACATCTTCTTCCTGTGTTTCGATGACCGGAAGTGCCGTTATTGAACCACCGCCTTTTTCATCGCACAAGTGAGCCGCTCTTTCCAACAGGCGCGAATGCAGATAGAAAACATCACCCGGAAAAGCCTCTCGTCCGGGGGCTCTCTCAAGCAGGAGGCTTATGGAACGGTAAGCTATCGCATGCTTCGTAAGATCATCGTACACGATCAGCACGTCCCTTCCCTTTTCCATGAAATATTCGCCCATGGCACATCCGGCATAAGGCGCTATGTACTGAAGGGGTGCGGAATCAGCGGCCGATGCGTTTACTACAATGGTGTACTCCATCGCCCCGCATTTGGTAAGTGTATCAACAACCCTTGCGATCGTACTTGATTTCTGCCCTATAGCAACATATATGCAGATTACATCTTTACCCTTCTGGTTAATGATCGTATCGGTGATTATAGAACTCTTTCCGGTCTGCCGGTCTCCGATAATAAGCTCACGCTGTCCGCGTCCTATGGGAAACATGGAGTCTATTGCGAGGATTCCCGTCTCAAGCGGGGTATTTACGGCCTGTCTGTCTATTACCGCAGGGGCTTCACTCTCAACCGGTCTGTAATCGTCGGCGATTATTTCATCCCCTCCGTCTATGGGAACTCCGAGAGGATCCACTACTCTTCCGAGGAACCCTTCTCCAACCGGAACTGCCGCAACTCTTCCCGTGCGCTTTACCGTACTTCCCTCGCACACCTCTTCCTCGGTATCAAAGAGGATACATGCTATCTCGTCACGCCGAAGATCCAGCGCCATTCCTCTTACTCCGCCTGTGAACAGAAGTATTTCTCCGTATGACGTATCTTCAAGCCCGCTCACTGTTGCGATTCCGTCGCCCACGGTTGTAACCGTACCGATTTCCGTCGCCATAACAGAAGGCGTCCATGAAGAAAGCGTGTCTTTGATGAGGGGGATTATGTCCGTACGTTCGGACCGAAGCTTCAAAAGTGCGTCCTGAAGCTGGCGTAACTTACCTTCCGCGCTCCAGTCGTATACGTCTCCACCGGCAACAAGGCGGAATCCACCCGTTGTCTTCTCGCTCTTCTTCCAGCCGATAGAGACAGGTTTTTTGTATTTATCCGCAAGAAATACGGATAAACGCTCCAGATCCTTTTCGGAGGGCTGCTCGCTGCTGTATAATACAGCGGTCATCTTATCATCCATTATCTGCTTCCTTCTGCTGAGCCATACTATCAAAGAACGAGTCAAAATCATCCGACAGGCTTTCGTTCTTCATCACTATCTTTTCGGCAGCTTTTGAAACATATTCCGCAATCTCCGACTGTGCTCTTGTCATCAGGCGGTCATGCTCGCTTTGCGCTTTGTCTCTTGCCTCATCCACGATCTGTGTGGCACGCGCATGCGCATCGCTTATGATTTTCTCCCTGTCATTTTCCGCGGACGCACTTAGCTCGGCACGCTTTGTAGCCAGCTCTGCCTCGGCATCCTTTATCATCTTTTCATAGTCACCCTTGAGCTTTTCGGCCTCCGAAAGAGCATCCCGGGTTTTGGCCTCCCTGTCCTTGTATTCTTCTTCCCGCTTTGCCATAAAATCATGAACCGGCTTATACAGCAGAACATAGAGAATACCAAAGAGAAGCACCAGATTGAACATATGCAGCAGTATCTGCTGCACATCGATATTTAACGGCATTTCAAACTCCTATCGTCACCCTATAATACGAATATGATCAGTATCGCCATGATAAGCGCATAAATTATGGCAGTCTCCACAAACACAAGACCAAGCATCATCGTTGTTCGTATCTTACCTTCCGCTTCAGGCTGTCTGGCAATACCTTCGACGGATTTCCATATAACTAAGCCCATGGAGATCGCTCCCGCTGCGGCAACAACTGCTATGGTTATTCCGGCTGCCCATGCCTTGTTATGAATGTTTGACGCCTCATCCGACATTACTACAGCTGCGTCTGCCGCGTCAGATGCATACACCGCCCGAGGTCTTACAAGAGCCGCAATGGCAAGCGCGAGCATAAGTGCTGCCGCAATTCTGACTACAATCCTGTTCATTTGTTTATTCCTCCTGTTTATTGATTAACCAATTCTTTATCTAACAATTAACGGTAGTGGTTGTCTCGCTTACTTCTCCGTAAAAAAGTGCTGTCAGCATAGTCAGCACATAGGCCT
>DGUG01000005.1 GCA_002394535.1 Lachnospiraceae bacterium UBA4316 | reverse complement strand
CGATCTGCTGAATACGCAGAGTAACGCCGGATGACACCGGGGACACTGTTGATCAAGGTCGTGGGATCAGCTCATTCTATAATCCACTCTATGTTTTTTCATTACATAGAGCGCTACATAGAATACTCTATAATCCACTCTATGTTTTTCGTAAGCGTCAAACCATCCGCCTATAGCAAAATAAAAAACGCCGTTGTTCGATGAATCAGCGGCGTGTCTTTTTGCAATCTTCCGGTATCTTATCCGACCACGGCATTAGGTCATCAAGTTTATCTGGATCAACGTTGCCATTCTCATCGCATCGGTATGGCAGTTGAGTGAGGATATATTCAAAATACTTCAGCGGCTTCAGATTGTTAAGCTTGGCAGTTTCTGAGATGCTGTAGATATTGGCACTGGCCTGAGCGCCTCTCTCGGTATTACAGAACTTCCAGTTATTGCGCCCTATACAGAATGTTCTTAGAGCACGTTCTGATGCAGAGTTGTCCATTGGAACTTCTCCGTCTTTAAGGAATATCCGCAGATAACTTTCCTGATTTATGCAGTATGTTATCCCTTCTGCTGTCTTGCTCTTAGGCAACGCCACAGAGGCCTGCTCTTTTATCCACGTAAAATACTCGTCAACTAACGGCTTAATTGACTTGATCCTCGTTTCCAATCTCTCTTCAGGAGAGAGATCCTTGAGACTTTCTTCAATTTTATATATTGAACTTATCCGTAACAATGCCTGATATGCTATGGATTTTTTTGCTGCCACAGGGTCACCTCGTGACGCCGCTTTTACTGCATCAGCAAAGAATCTCCTGGCATGCACCCAACAGTTCGCGTTAACCATACCGTCGAGTTTCTTGTCTATCAGGTGGTATTGTGACAGTCCGTCTGTAACAAGTATTCCGTTATAGTCCTTGTAAAACTCCATTGGAAACTTGTGAGCTCGTCCGGGCTGGTACTCAAACAATACTATTTGTTTATCCCGATAGAATTCACCGGAGCGGTGAACCCACATATAACTCTTGCTTCCCGGTTTTCCGTTCTTATGCAATACCTGTACAGGTGTCTCGTCGGATTGATTTACATGGTATGCCAGTAACTCCTTTTTTATCCGTTCGCATATTGCATTGAAGTATTTTTCTGACAAGAGCATCAGCCAATTTGACATTGTCTGCTTAGAGATATTGATCTCGTTTCTGTCGAACTCTTTCTCCATCCTGTCCAGAGGCATCGAGTTTACATACTTGGCATTTATAAGTGCTGCCGCAAGAGAAGGCGTCAGTATACTGTTCCTTAGCAGGTCCTTCGGACGATCGCCACGGACAAATTCATCCTGATGGTCTCCGCCTATTCCGACAACCACCTCAACACTATGTGCCTCAACCATCCATTGAGTCGGTATGCATGCTAATCTCTTATATACTTCGTTAGGGAGTCTTCTCCAGTTGCCTTCACCAAAGAATGCATCAAGATCTTTAGGATCTAATTTATGCAATATCTCTTTCTCTTCGAAGCCTGCAAGGTTTATATCTCTTTGACCTTTAACCTTATCCTTCTTTTTCCGCTCTATTACTTCGTCTATTAAGGGTTCTTCCGTATCTTCTTCGTAGACTGCTTCAACGTCGTTGAAGAACCCTATCTGACCGTCAATTGCAGATAAAGTTTCCGTGTGCCTTCCAAATCTTTGCTGATTGGCGATCCTCAATTGTTCAATAAGAACTTCCATATTTGTGTTAAGGGTATTTAACTGCGACTGGAGTGCAAGGATGACGATCTTCATCTCATCCTTGCTCATGTTATTCAACTGTGATTCAGTATATTCCATCGCCATTTCTGTGTTTCACCTCAACTATATCCATTATATAGTAAGAGCACTATTCCGCCTAATAACGACAGATGTATAGTTCGTCAAAATGCCAATAACCGCAAGGCTTTCAGATCTTCTGTGAGGCATTGGCTCAAAGACTGTTTTTGTCAGGAATAAATCGTTTAGCGGCTGCCACGAGTAACATATAACCGCTCAAAACTGCTGTTAACTGCCGATTGACGGCAGTTTCTCAACTGGTATTTCGGCCAAAAATATTTCTATATAATGCACAATGAATTTGTTGCATTTATCTCGGATATCAATGGCTGAAGAGGATTGATCCCTTCCATAAGCAAACGATATTGTTCAGAACTAAGTTGTGCGGCTTCCTCTGAATCTCGAGGCCAACTGAATCTTCCGGCTTCAAGTCTCTTGTATAACAAAAGAAAGCCGGTACCTTCCCATACCAAACCCTTGATCCTATCGTTACGTCTTCCGCAGAACAGGAACAAGACATTCTTCTGGAACGGGTTGATGTTGTACTTTGTACCGATCTGTTGTGCCAATCCGTCTATACCACAGCGAAGATCGGTATATCCGCATATTAGGATTACCTTGTCTATTCCTGCAGCTTCAGCCAGCATATCTCATAGCCCTCATCAACTTGACAAGAAACTCTTCTGACGCCGATTCGGAAATATCTATACTGATATTACCTGTTGAAAGTACGGCAACAGTATTGTCCAGAGATCTTGTCGGAACGCTCTGGGTTAATGTTATCTCTGCATATGAAACACTATTGCCAGAGCTTGGTACCAAACTGGCGGAGTTCTCTGACTTAAGCTGATCGTATGCAGCTTGTCTTACCCTACGTAACCAATAGTAGTACACCTTCTCGTTGATGCCGTTGTCGTTCAACCACTGTTTTACAGTAACTCCATGTGGGCGATTATTGCATTCTTCTACAATGTGTTTCCAATTGTTCAGTCGTGCCTCATGAGTGATCTTATCCATTTTAGAGTCCTCCAGAAAAACTAGCTAGTTTTGGTAGTTTTTTTAGTATCCCCTAAAAATGTCGTTAGTGTAAGGCGGATGGTTTGACGCTTACTGTTTTTCCATTACATAGAACACTTTATAGAATGGATCGTCATGCACCCTTAGCTCAAACCAAATATGACACCCGGGACACCTTTGCCGGCGCGTGAAGCCTCCCTCCCCCTCTCCACCCCCCAAAAAAACACCCGGAGCATTTGCTGCTCCGGGTTGATTCCTTCCTGATTCCTTCCTAAACTACAGATTCCATTCACCCTTACGAATCAGTCTTCACCGTTCTATAGCAAACACCATCTTTGCCGAACCAGTACTTTGTACCATTCTCTGTATATGTGTCGCATTTCATCATGTTGGGTGAGAAGTAATAGGTCTTGCCGCTTATAGTCTTCAGACCGGTAGCTAACGAACCGTCTTTGTTGACATAGACTTTGTACTTCACTTTACTGGTTATTGATGCATTGCCCATATCATTAGTCTTAGTTTTGGTCAGAGTGGTCAAGCCTTTCTTTGTGATCTGGGCACCATCCTTGCCAAAAGCATAGTACTTTCCGCCGGAAAAATCATAGTAATACTCGTTCTTACGCATCATCCCGGTGCCGTCAAAGCAATACATCTTACCGCCGATCGTCTTGAACTCTCGCGTGACCTCGCCACCCTTCTTGAGATAGAACTTGTTCTTCACAGACATGATCTTACCGGATGAATACACATACTTAAATGTTACTTCAGCCCAGCCTTTCTTGGTTATGCGGGCACCGTCACTTCCGGTCACATAATACTTCCCGTCGTCGGGATCATAAGCGTTGTAACCCTTGTAGAGCATACATTCATAATTGCTGAAATAGTATTTCTTATCCTTGATCGTCTTCCAGCCGCTGGCAAGGGTACCATCTGCATTCACGTAGTACTTAACCGGAAGCTTGACCTTGTCACCATACGAAGAATACTGGTAATCATATGACTTCCAGCCTTTCTTCGTTACGAGGACCCCCTTATCATCAAGAAGATAGTAGCTGCCGTCCTTCTTCCTGGCTGCGCACTTGATCTTCCTTCCATATTCATAGAAATAAACCTTACCATCCTTATCCGTATACCAGCCATCCCTGGAAGAACGCGCATACACGGTTGCCGGAGCGATACTTGCCACCATCAGTACAGTCAGGGCAAGAGATGTGATCTTTTTAAAACTCTTCATACTTTCTGCCCTCCCTATCATTTGTTAACGCAAACGCCGTCTTTGTTGAAGAGATATATGACGCCGTCGATCTCATAACTCATCGATACACACATGACTCCGGTGTTCGTTTCGAAATAGTACCACTTTCCACTGATCTTCTTCCAACCTGTTGTCGCAGTCCCGTCTTTCTTAATGTAGAACCATCCGGTTGAAGAAAGTAAGTATGTATCATCAATATTGTGTTTTACAGTATACTTGCTGGTGATCTTGTTCCACCCTTTTTTTGTAATACGCGCACCGTCCTTGCCGAAGATGTAGATCTGTCCCTTCTTGGTCTTATAGTACGCATTCGTCTGCATCACACCATTATCATTGAAATAGTACTTCTTGCCCTTGATCGTCTTGATACCGGTCTGAACGACCTTATCCTTTGTGACATAATACCAGTACTTCGCTGAAGTCTTCACCCCGTTGCTTTCGATGTGCCTGACAGTTACCTGATGCCACCCCTTCTTGGTGATGCGTGCACCGTCATCGCCTAAGAGATAGAGCTTGGAACCCTTCACAAAGGATCCGGAGGTCATCATCCGTCCGGACTGATCGAAATAATAATACTTCTTGCCGATCTTCTTCCAGCCTGTAGTAACCTCTCCGCCCTTCTTAATGTAATACTTGGTGGAGTAAGAAACCTTCTGTCCGTAATCGGTGTAGAAATTCTTAGCCTCAAACCATCCCTTCTTGGTTACACGGACACCCTTGCTGTCCAGGACATAGATCTTGCCGTCAGCAGGATCAAGTTTCCATGTCTCCTTAACCTTCTTGCCGTACTCGTCGTAGTAATACCACTTGCCATCTTTCTTGACCCACTCCTCGTAATGGGCTGCAAGAGACGTCATTGGAATAACGCTTACAACCATTGCCAGAGTCAGGCCAATAGTAGCTGTCTTCTTCAAATGTAACATATTGATCCTCCCCATCAATTGATTTGAACCGAAGCCATAGATGGATTTTACAATAACCGGCCGTAATGCTCAAATCGAGTAGGGGGAAATTAATCC
>DGUG01000077.1 GCA_002394535.1 Lachnospiraceae bacterium UBA4316 | reverse complement strand
GCCTTTGCCTGAAGCTTCTCACCGCCTTTATGCCCCTTTTCAAGGCAGAAAGTGAAGAATTTCCCGATTACCGGCTTGTCAGTTCCCCATTCAAGCACCTTTCTTGCAAAAAAGAAGATGAAAGGAACCGGAAGCATGTTTCCGAGAATCGCCACACAATAGCAAAACGGGAGAGAAAGCGGCACTCCCGCATTTATAAATCCTACCGCATAAGGAATGGCTCCGCGAAGCTCAATGAGCGGAACCATCGATATGAAAAACACCATCAGATAATGTGTAAATGTACTCATGAACTATATTATTCCTTTCTATTTTTGCATGATTTCATCGATCGCGCGGATCAGAGTCTGCATTTCCTCGTCCGTACCGACCGAGATACGGAGCCAGTCACGAATTCTGTCCTTATCCCACCATCTGACATATATTCCTTTATCCTTAAGAGCCGCAAACAGCTCTCCTGCTTCACATCCGGCACTCTTAGGGGATGCGAATACAAAGTTTGTTTTGGAGTCGGTAACGTAAAAGGAGCGATTTTTTAATTCCGTTTTCGTCCATTCTCTCGTTCTTATGACGTCGGCAACCGTTTTAGTGAAGTAATCTTCATCAGAGAGTGCTGCAATTCCGAGTTCTATCGCCGGACGGTTCATTGTATACGAGTTGATTGAATACTTGACATCGTTCAGAAAGCCTATAAGTTTCCTGCTACCCATGGCATAACCAATCCTCATCCCGGCAAAAGCGCGTGACTTGGAAAAAGTCCTGACAACCAGGACGTTATCATACTTTTTGATAAGGGGAAGAGCCGTAACTCCGCCAAAATCCACATATGCCTCATCGACGATCACAACACTGCCCGGGTTGGCCGATACGATATCTTCTATAAAATCAACGTCCTCCGCCTCACTCACTCCTGTCGGTGCGTTCGGATTGGCGATGACAATCCCCCCGTTCTCACACATATAATCGGTCTTTACAATGTGAAAATCATCATCAAGCGGTTTTGTTTCATAGGGTATTCTGTAAACATCCGCCCAGACATCGTAGAAAGAATAGGTGATATCCGGAAAGATCACCGGCTTATCTGAATTAAAGAAGGTTAGAAATGCCATTGACAGAACGTCATCAGAGCCGACACCTACAAACATTTCATCACTCGCAACACCTTCCCTCTTTGCAAGTGCATCGCGAAGTGGTGCTACATCAGGCGCCGGGTAAAGCCGGAGTTTGTCATAATCAAATGCCGCCAGCGCCTCTTTTACCCTAGGCGACGGCGGATACGGCATTTCATTGGTATTAAGTTTTATTACTTTTTTACCGTCACGCGGCTGCTCTCCCGGAACGTACGGAGTCACGCGCCTGACGTTTTCTTCCCAATTTCCCAAATTGTATTGTCATCCTGTCATAATCCGAGTTCGCGGGCAAGCTCGGCAAACTTCGGAAGCGAATTAACTACAGTCTCGTATGATACGCAATAAGCTATCCTTACAAAGCCGGGACAGGCAAATGTCGATCCCGGAACAAGCAGAAGGTTGTACTTCTTGGCAATGTTCACAAACTCCTTCTCATCTTCAACAGGAGATTTCATGAACAGATAGAAAGCTCCTTCGGGCTTCTGGCATTTGAACCCAAGCTTCGTAAGTCCGTCGTAAAGCGTATTCCTGTTTCTGTCATAATAGGATATATCGGTAGCGGCGTCTACGCACTTACCTATAACAAGCTGCATGATCGAAGGTGCATTTACGAAACCGAGTATTCTCGTTGCCACACCTGCCGCCGAAACCAGATCTTCAAAATCATCCGCCTCGGACGGAATCACAAGGTATCCGATTCTCTCGCCCGGAAGGGAAAGTGATTTGCTGTACGAATAGCCTACTATCGTGTTGCGATAATGATCCGGAACCCAGGGCACGACAGCACCATCATACGCAAGTTCCCTGTACGGCTCATCCGTAATAAGATAGATCGTCCTGCCGAATTCCTTCTGTTTGGCTTCAAGTATTTCTCCCATCTTTTCAAGTGTCTCTTTTGAATAAATAACACCTGTCGGATTATTGGGCGAGTTTACGATAACGCACGCCGTCTTATTTGTTATCTTCTGCTCAAACTCTGTCAGATTCGGCTGGAACGTATTGATATCAGGTGTTATTACAACCATTTCTCCATCGAAGTTAGACACATAATTATTGTACTCTCCGAAGTACGGCGCAAATGCGATAACTTCATCACCGAGATTAAGGATCGCCTTTAAGGCTACATTCAGACCCCCTGCCGCACCGACTGTCATGATTATATTGGATTTATCGTAATGCGTACCGTATTTACTGTTAAGAGATCCGGCAATAATGTCCCGAACCTCATCGTGTCCGGCATTGCTCATGTATCCGTGCAGTTTAACGCTGTCCGTATTGTTGACTATATCTATAATGGCTTCATTTACTTCCTTCGGTGCGGGAACATTCGGATTCCCAAGGGAAAAATCGAACACATTCTCGGCTCCGTACTTAGCCGCCATCTGCTTTCCTTCTTCAAACATTGCCCGGATTACCGAGCTGCCCTTCACAAGGCCTTCCATTTTGCGTGAAATCATCTGTTTGCACCACCTGTTACCTAGGTCTTTTTTCCGCAGGGTCTTTGCTGTAATCAAATATCAGAGAGCGAAGCCGTGTCAGAGCCGTAACAAATATCCGCTCCTCAACGGCCGTTGTCCAAACACTTGCCCTGGTCTGGCCTCCGAGCACATACTTGCTTATTATTCCCTTAAACAGCTCAATATCTCTTAGCGTAGCACATTCCATTGCTATCCTCTCGGATTTGGGATCGGGCATGTTCCATCTTCTGTACACATACGGGTAGTTTTTGTTCATAAACTTGGTCTTCTTTGCCTCTTTTATGAACGCAAGAAGTGTTGAGTCATAAACCGGAACGGGAATTACTTTGTTGTCACCCTCGCCTTCATAGTAATTCTGCACATCCTTACCGCCCTTTTTCTCCAAAAACGGCAGGTATCTGAGGAGTTTTGTCAGATCATCCTTATACTCCTCAATGGTCATCTCTCTTAAGTTTACTTCCTGTCCGTACATACCTTGATCCTCCGCCTCTTTTTCCTAAGAGCCACCTGTTCCCGAGAGTCACACCTGCTGTCAAATCCTTGATTTTATTGCAATTATCGATCTTTCTTATTATAATTATATAATAATCAAATGTCAAAATAATTAGAGGTTTCGGACTTGAAGTTACGCGCATCCATAGATCCTTCCATAGCTGATCTTCCGATTAAGCAGAAAATAACCGAATACATAGGGCTCTTTATTGTAAGCACAACGCATCTTCTTCTGTTTTCGCTATGGACAAGCCCGTTCTACAGACTCTGGTACGGGTGTGATGCAAGCTTTTTTACCCTCGTCGGGCGCGGAATCCTCGAAGGGAAGGTTCCGTACCGTGATTTTTTCGACTTGAAAGGTCCGTACTTCTTCTTCATAGAAGCTCTCGGCCAACTTTTTGCCCACGACAGGCTCGGGGCGTTTATTATTCAGATCCCTTTTGCATTTGCATCCCTTGTACTTGTATACGAGCTCTGCCTCCTGTTTATCACGAAAAAACAGGCGATTTTTGTTATGATCGTGTATTTATGGGGGAATATTACGACTCTTTGGGGTGGCAATACACTTGAAGAATTTGCGCTGCCTCTCTCACTCGGATGCCTGTATATAGTGTTAAACCACGTAGTACGCAGGAAACAGTCCTTTTTGGATCTTCCTTTTTCGGTAATCACTGTATTGGGCCTTGCCCTCGGTGTGGATATTTTCTCGAAAATAAGCGTTTCAGCACCGATCCTCGGGATTATTGCAGCAATTCTGTATACCGATATAAGTACAAAAAACTTTAAAAAAATGATTATTAACATCATTTATATCCTTCTCGGTGTTGCCATCTCTGCGCTTCCGGTCATTGTGTACTTCGGAATGAACTCATCCCTCTCGGATATGCTGTTTTGTGTATTTAAGCTGGGTTTTTCGCGCTCCACCGACTATTACGAAAGCTTCAGCATTACATGGGAACTTAAGCTTTCCGGATGCGTTGCCGCATTCATATTCGCCGTTCTTCATCGTGACCGCCTCCAAAAGGAGCTGTCCATAACCCTTATGGCAATGTCGGCGGCAATCTGGTTTCTTCTCCACCTGGGAACACCCTTTTACTACTATTTTACCACCGTTTATCCCGCTCTTCTCCTTGCGATCATACTGTTTATCAAAGTATATGATCCTATAATACTGTTTGAGAACTACAAACAGGCTTTGTGCTTTGTGCTGTTTTTCATATATCTGTGTTACTATGTGCCCTCCGGACTTGATACGGTAAGAACCTTACTTTACGGCAGGGATTTTCAGAGTGCGGAGGAATTCCAGGAAAACGCCGAAAATATAGCAGCTCTTATACCCGAATATGAAAAGGACAGCGTCTTTTCGTTCATGATAGATATGCAGATGTTCGAAGCAAACGATATGATGCCGTGCTGCAGATATGTGGTTAATCTTCCATATTTTATAGATCTGTATCCGCAGGCTCTTTCGGATATTCTGGAAATGCTTGACAACAATCCCCCTAAATGGCTCATAATAGGGGATAACTTCGCAGATAATCTGCCCGATATATACGAAAGCGTCATGCGCAAATATGACTGTATATATGACAATTCTGCCGGACATCTGTATCTGCTGCGAGATTAAAAACAATCTACTATAAATCAATTTACGGAGGTAAATAAAATGGCTGAAAACACTTTTACAATACCCCTTCAGGGCAGGATCAGTTCGGACAATTCGGCTGCCGTCGAGCAGGAGATTATGTCAAAACTTGAAAACTATGACGGAAAATCAATCGTTCTTGACGCATCGGCCCTCGAGTACATCTCAAGCGCCGGTCTCCGTGTGATTCTCCGCCTTAAAAAGGAATATCCCGATATAACCGTTTCCAATGTTTCTCCCGAAATTTACGAAATATTCGATATGACCGGTTTTACCGAAATGATGAACGTCGAAAAAGCATACCGGGTAGTTTCAATCGAGGGCTGCGAAGAGATCGGAAAAGGCGCTAACGGTACTATATACAGAATCGATAAGGATAACGTAGTCAAGGTTTACAACAATGCCGATGCCCTTGAAGACATAAAGCACGAGCGTGAAGTTGCAAAACTTGCCCTTATCCTCGGAATCCCCACAGCGATCTCCTATGATGTCGTAAAGGTCGGTGACAGTTACGGGTCGGTTTTTGAGCTCTTAAATGCCAGATCATTCTCCAAAATACTCGCTACCGAACCGGACAAGATGGACTGGTGCGTCAAAGAGTACGTTGATATGCTCAAAAAAATTCACTCAACCCTGGTTCCCGAGGGAAAACTCCCCGATCAGAAGCAAACGGCCGTAGGATGGGCAACCTTCATGAAAGATTATCTTCCCGATGCGGAAGGCAACAAGCTTCTCGATCTTGTGAACGCCGTTCCCCACGATGATCACATGCTTCATGGTGACTACCATACCAAGAATCTCGAACTTCAGAATGACGAAGTTCTGCTTATTGACATGGATACACTCGCGATCGGACATCCGATATTTGAGCTCGGATCGATCTTCAATTCATTCGTGGGCTACAGTGAATACGACAAAAATCTCATTCTCAATTTCCAGGGATTTGACGACGTAACAGGAAGAACATTCTGGGAAAAATCATTGGCAGCATACCTTGATACCGATGATGAAGACAGGCTCCGTGAAGTTGCTGACAAAGCACGTATCATAGGCTATACGCGTATGATAAGGCGTTCGATCAGGCGTAAGGGACTCGAGAGTGAAAAGGGCCGGGCTGAGATAGAATTATGGAAAAGCGAGCTTATTGAACTTCTCGGGAAATACGATACATTGCTCTTTTAATTATTCCAACTCACGACTGGTAAGGATTGTTAGCAGGTTATGAATAACATAAAAAAATTAGATCTTCATATGCATTCTGTTGTTTCTGACGGGACCGACGCACCGGAAGAGATAATCACCAAAGCCAGGGATGCCGGTATAGATATGTTCGCTCTTACCGACCACGATGCGATAAAAGGCTGTAAGACCATACTTGGCTGCCTTTCCGGCGATGATCCGCTATTTATCACCGGTTCGGAGTTTTCCTGCAAGGATGATCACGGCAAATATCACATTCTGGGATACAACTATGATCCTGACGGCAAATCTATAGGCGATGTTGTTGATCTCGGACACGGGTACAGGATGGAAAAAGTTACGGCACGGCTTGATTTTATCAGGGACACTTTCGGATTTGATTTTTCAAAGGAAGATATCGACGCTCTGCTGGCTCTGAATAATCCCGGAAAACCACATATTGCCAATCTTATGGTCAAATACGGGTATGCCGAAACCAAGGAGGAGGCTTTTGATAAATACTTGAATAAGCTTCGCTTCAAAGATCAATATGTGCGCCCCGAAGAGGCGATAAGAGGGATTCTTAACAGCGGAGGCATTCCGGTTCTTGCCCATCCTCCCTACGGAGACGGCGACCAGCTGATTCTCGGTGACGAGATGGAAGAACGTCTTAAGAGGCTTATGGACTTCGGAATAAAGGGAGTTGAATGCTTTTACTCCGGATTTACCCCGAAGTTATGCCAGATGATGTTAAGGCTTGCGGCTAAATACGATCTGTACGTTACCGCAGGAAGCGATTACCATGGGAAGAACAAACTCATCGCTCTCGGCGACAACAACCTTCCGGAGAAAAGCGAATGGCCTGAGGGCCTGACCCGATTTATAGATGATGTTATTTCTTAATATACAAACAACAAATTACCCTCACAGAAATCTGTGAGGGTAATTTGTCGCCACAACCTATCCCTTTACGGAACCAAGCGCAACACCGCCTACGATAAACCTCGATAAGCAAAGGTAAACAACGATTACCGGGAAGATCGAGAATGCGATTGTTACATAAACCTGACCCATGTCAAACTTCAGAAAGTCTGCCGAACGCAACTGTGCAATAAGAATAGGAAGCGTCTTCTTCTTCTCATCGTGAAGGATAAGTGCGGGAGTAAAGTAATTGTTCCAGTTAAACACGAATGTGAAAATCATCTGAACCGCAATAGCGGGCTTCATCATCGGAAGCGATATCGTGTTGAACGTACGAACTTCATTAGCTCCGTCTATTCTGGCAGCCTCAACTATAGCATGAGGAAGTGTACTCTCCATGTACTGTTTCATATAATAGAACGTTGCGGGAGCCGCTATTGTCGGTATGATAAGTGGAATAAAACTGTCCTCAAGTTTGATACCCTGAACTAGCTTGATGAAACCGAGTGCGGTAACCTGGGTCGGGATCATCATGACCGCAAGTATGAATGTAAATATTGCTTTCTTGGCCTTGAAATCGTATACATGAATGGCATAAGCAGTCATGGTCGAGAAATATACACACAGTATCGAAGCACACGCCGCAATTATGAATGAATTGAGCATACCACGTACAATAGGCTGCGTTCCGTGCATAACATTTAACCAGTTCGTTATGAGATACTTGCCCGGGATAAGGGTAAAACCTCGAGTAAGTTCCGAGTGTGATCTGGATGCATTAATAAACAGTATATAGAACCAGAACAAACATAGAACCGTTAATAATATAAGTACTATATAGGCAATTATTCTTCTGACGGTTAAACCTAAACCGCCCTCAACATCATATTCTCTGTCTTGTCTCATTTAGGTTCACCTCCTTATCTCTTATTCCTGTCTCTTTTGGGCTTAACTTCATCAACATTATCCTGTACCGAAAACTTGAACACGATCAGACTCAGAATACCTGTGATAATAAACAGGAATACCGATAGAGCGCCGGCCATACCAAAGTTCTTGGAATACAGATGGTTGTTTAAGTACATGATCAGCGTCATCGACATTCTTACAGGCTCACCCTTTCCGTTTGTCAGGACCTGAGGAACATCAAACATCTGCAAGCCACCGATAAGTGATGTGATCATAACATACAAAAGTATCGGACGGAGGAGCGGGAGTGTGATCCTGAAGAACACCTGCGTGGATGTAGCCCCATCAACCTGTGCTGCTTCAAACAGCGACCCGTCTATACCCATCATACCTGCCATCAGAAGTATCGTCGTATTACCGAACCACATAAGGAAATTCATGAAAGCAACAAGTCCACGGGAGCCGGCTGCATGTCCTAGGAACTTGTACGGCTGTTCTATCCACCCAAGATTAACAAGGGTTGTATTGATGGGTCCGGAATCCGCAAACAATGTAAAGAACAACATTGCAAAAGATGCTGCCATTATAAGGTTGGGAAGGTAGATAACCGTTTTGAAAAAACCCGCACACCTTATTCGAAGTCTCTGATCAGAGAACCATGCACCTAAAAGCAGCGAGAAAAATATCTGCGGTACAAATCCAAGAATCCACATGATAAGCGTATTCTGTGTGTATTTGATAAGATCACCGTTGGTAATGATATCTTTGTAATTCGCAAACCCGATAAAATTGGGACCTATCTGCTTAAGACCCGAAAGATAGTTTTCAAAGAAACTGTTATAGACTGTTGTTATGAGCGGTATCATCTGGAAAACCAGATAAACCAGAACGAACGGAATCAGGAAAATATAACCCCATTTGTTATACTTTACGACCTGACTCTTACCCTGTTTCGGCACATTTGCCATAAAGCACTTCCTCCTTCTCCTGCGCACTAGGCGCCCAATTAATTAAGCTCGCAAAAGCTTATTGAGACCTGCTTGAATACTAATACCAAGCCAATCCGAATAAACCTTACGGGATTAATTGTATCACATTTGCTCATTAATATCATTTGATTTTGATTTTTTTTGTGTATTTTTGATAATAAATGCGCCTGCCTACAATAGGCAGGCGCATCCAAGATCATTAGTTAAATGCTTAAATTACTTTGTAAGTTCAGGATACTTCTCCATTACTGATGTGTAGAAGAGATCAAGTGCCTCTTCGTATGTAGCTGTACCTTCAAAGTAGTTCTTCATAGCGTTCTGGAATGATTCGTTACATCCCTGATCGTAAGCTGACAGATTTGAGAGGTCTATCTTCTCAGCACCTTCCATGTACATAGGAAGAGGATTCTGTCCACCGAGGATTGCTGACTTGTAATCTGAAGAAGCCATTTCAGCCATAGCCTTCTTGTTGTTTGCAAAGTCATCGTCCTTCTCAACGATCTCTTTCATGATGTCTGCATCACATGTAAGTTTCTTCATGATGTCTGCTACAAGTGTAGCGTTATCTGTACCTGTTGCTCCGCAGATCCATGTGCCGCCCCAGAAGAATGACTGAGGTCCTACGCAAGCGCCCCACTTACCGAGGTTAGCTACTGAACCATCCTGATCAGCTGCCATACAGAAGTTAATCAGCCAAGCAGGTCCAAAGTATGCAAATACCTTTCCTTCAGGATAGAAGCCCTTGCTCCAGTCATCTGACCAAAGATCATGTGTTCCTGCTTCGCCTGCATCTACGAGAGCCTTAGAATCGTTAACCCAGTTCTCAAGGTTCTTGTCAACGTTGATCTTATTTCCCTCAACCCACTTAGATGTTACGTTGTTTGAATATACACGGAATGTGTCGTTAACTGATGAGCATGCATAGTATCCGGCATCTTTAAGTTTATCAGCTGTAGCCTTGAAAGCTGCCCAATCCTTGACCTGCTCCTGAACTGCATCGGGATCATCTGATCCGAGAACTTCCTTAGCAATGTCTCTGTTATAGAACATGATCGCAGGACATCCCTGCCATGAAACACCCTTAAGAGCTCCGTTAGAATCTGTAACGATCTTCTTGGTGTAATCATACTGCTCTGCAAGATCAGCATCTGTGATACCAAGATCTGCTACAGGCATTGTGTAATCTGTGTCAACATACTTAAGAGCGTAGTCAGCTTCAACAAGGAAGAGATCGATCTTCTCGTCTGCTGCTGCGTCAGCCTGCTTAAGAAGTGCTGCATCAAGGTTGTTCTGGTATGCGTTATTATCTGAAGGTGTGATGTTCCAAACAACATCAACATCACCGATCTTACCATGTGTTCCGTCTACTTCTTCGTATCCGGGATAGTGATCTGTAAGACGTGTCTTGAACTCTTCGTTCCAGCAGTAGATGTTAAGAACCTTTCCTTCGTCAGCTGCAGGAGCTTCTTCTGCTGTCTCTTCTGCTGCGGGCTCTGCTGTCTCTTCAGCGGGAGCTGCTTCTTCTGTTGCTGCGGGCTCTGCAGGTGCTTCTGCTGCAGGAGCTGCTGATGAACCACAGCCTGCTAATAATGTAGCAACCATAGCTGTAGCAAGTAAAGTACTAATTACTTTCTTCTTCATTACTTCTTTTCCTCCCTTTCAATGAATGAAAATGTTTGTTGAATACGATTAAAGCGTTCCTTAATCGTTTTCGTAAGTGTAGTATATTGCAATAATTATAATTTTGCAACCCTTTTTGTCATAAATTATTGGGCAATATTTACATTTTGGATAAAACTTTCAAGATTCTGTTCCCGAATTTGTCAACTTTGTTCAAGAAAATCACTTAAATTCCTTAAAGGTTTTCGTTAACAAAATGTGAACAGGGTGTTAACTCGAAGTTAACACCCTGTTCATAAACATAAATGCCTATTTAAATGATTTTCTACTTGGCAGGCATGAATACCATCATATAAACTGCCTGTGGATATAATGTATGGATACTGAACATTCTCGTTCCATCGATATACCAATTTCCAAGAGTAGACCTGTCAAACTGCACATCATTAAGTACCGTTACGGTACCGTTAGGTAACAGTGCGATCATCCCGGGAACATACCCGTCAACCTGACGATAATATACTTCATAATTCATCGGGATGTTAAGACTGGTGCAAGGAGTATATCCATTATAATTAGTGAACTTACCGATCTCTATCTCAAATGCATCTCCAGGAATAAAGCCATATGAATTTGCGGCATTGGTAAGCACCTGTCTTACCCAAGGGCAGGCTGTAGATATTTTAGAGTACGGAAGCTCGGGTCCACACGAGTTCGTATTGGTAGCAAGGTACTGATTGCAGCCGAAATAGTACAAATTATGACAGTGTTCAAAATGATCACAATAATATGAAGCCTGTACAGTTACTACCTGTCCTCCAACCCTGGCTTTTTTGGGTATCTCATCACCGATATCAACGTTAAGTACCGCTCCGTCATTCGGGGCGATGGTAAGATACGGGGTTACATAACTTCCGCACTTGGCCGGAACAGCGCAAGAGATACTAAACGCGCATACAAGAGCAATTGCCGTCAGTAATTGTAAAGTTTTCTTAATCATCCGTATACCGCCTTTCATCGCGACATTGCAATAAAATCTGTACTGTTATTTTACTCACGTTTATGTGTTATGTCAACATGAATATTCAGCCTTTCAGGCCTCTGGACTGGCGATCCATATCTTCAACAACTATATCGTATATCTCGCCGAAAGTCCTGCAATACTCCAGTACCAGCCACGGCTCATTCGTATGATAATGAAGCTTGACTATAGCCTTTTCGCCGTTTTCGTCCTCTCCAGAGTCTCCGGCTACTACCATGCTGTCACCCTTGAAGGTTTCAAGGATATGATCCCTTATCTCATCAACAAGGTCATCTGCGAGATCATCCGGATCTTCTCCGTCTGCTGCGTATTTATCAAGCAGTAACTGTGTGTCATAACGAAATTCTATTGTATCCATCTGATATTTATCTCCATTCTTCTATCTTTTTCAAATCTTCTCGGGTTCGGGATAATCAACTCCGAATGTCTCTACGGTAACGCTCTTCATAACCTGGGGAGTCCTGGGTCTGTCCGAATAATCAGTCTCAACAACCGCTATCGCATCGACAACCTCCTGACCTTCCGTGATTTTACCGAAGGCAGCGTACTCACCATCAAGATGCGGACTCGTCTCATGCATGATAAAGAACTGCGATCCCGCAGAATCAGGCATCATACTGCGTGCCATCGACAGTACACCCTTTGTATGCTTAAGATCATTCTTGAATCCGTTGCTTGCAAACTCGCCCTTGATAGAATATCCCGGACCGCCCATTCCTGTTCCTTCCGGGTCTCCTCCCTGAATCATGAATCCGGGGATTACACGGTGAAAGATCAGACCGTCATAAAAACCTTTCTTAATTAATGAAACAAAGTTGTTAACCGACTGCGGAGCCACATCCGGATATAATTCAGCCTTGAACGTATCTCCGTTCTCCATCGTAAATGTAACTATAGGATTATTAGCCATGATTTTTCCTTTCATATTTATCTCGCAGCATCTTATAAGGACGCTCGCCTATTTGGGTTCGACTTCGTCGAAAGGCTCGCGGTGTAGCGAGAACTCTGTCGCTTCACGACATCTCGCAACATCTCGCAACAGTGATTATAAACCAAAAACCCTTGTCAGACAACGAAAATCATTACCATTAGTATTCGTCGCTGGGGAACGGTGCCATACCATGGTCATCCTGATTTCCTCCGGGAATGTCGGAATTCTTGAACTGTGTCTCGTATAACTCCGTATATACGCCGCCTGCACGCACCAGTTCCTTGTGTTGTC
>DGUG01000232.1 GCA_002394535.1 Lachnospiraceae bacterium UBA4316 | reverse complement strand
GTTAAAAAAGGTTCAGAAAACTTTTCTTTTTTTGTCACAAGGTTTATAATAAAATTCGTTAACTGTATGGTTGTAATGGCTTGGCTTTCAATAATATCGGGGGAAGGAAATGAGTGAGGATTATTTCAAGAGCTATAAGATGTTCAAATTTGTTCAGCTTGCACTTCTTGTGATTTTCGCGATCTGTTTTTTTCTGTTCATTTTTTTGGATGAAAGTCTTCGGGTAAGTGTTTTTTCAAACAAGGTACTTTTAACAATATGCGTTTTTTTATGGGCATTTATGCTATACAGCGTAGCGTGCATCATAATGGACTTCAGACTCCTTGAAGGACATATTGTTCATGACCATGTTCTTAAGAGAGCTGTATATGTTGATACGCTTACGGGAATCCCTAACAGGTTCTCCTGTGACCAGATATTTGAAAAATATGAGAGCGGGACGGATATCTCAAAGCTGGGATGCGCACTTATTGTTATTGATAATCTTGATGAGATCAACAGGGAGCATGGGAGATCAAGCGGTAACGTAGCACTCAAGGAATTTTCCTCCGTAGTTGAGAGAGTAAGTGCTTATTACGGTTTTGTAGGCAGAAATAACGGAAATGAGTTCCTGGTTGTTATCGATAACTGTACCGGTGATAAGATGGACAGGTTTATGGGGGAACTTCAAAAAGAGATAGATATATACAACAAGACTTCAGGTGGATATGCTATTCGGATCAAACAGTCCAAAGTGCTTAACGAAGTGCTTGGCTTAGATGATTTTCGTGAACTTGTGGCTAAGTTGTACGGGATTGCCAAGGTGTAATAATGGCTGATTTTAACCATGCCTATATAGGGCGTTTGGTGCAAAAATCGCAAAGAGGCGACAGTGATGCTTTTGCCGAACTGTACGCTATAACATATCAGCACACATACAACTATGCGGCACATTATTTAAGAGATCCCAATCTGGCACAGGATGCCTTGCAGGAGACATACATCCTTGCCTTGAGAAATATCGGAGGGATCAAAGAGCCGGCATTGTTTGTGGCGTGGCTTAACCAGATATGTTTCCGGGTGTGCTACGATATGGAGCGCAAAAACCGGCAGGAATACGGAGAAAACAATCCCGAACTGCTGGAACTGATAAGCGATGATTACATTGATCACAATCCGGAAGATAAAACTGAAACAACGGATGAGACATCGAGACTGAAGGATGCAGTCACGTCCCTTCCCTTCAATGAGCAGCAGGTAGTCGTTATGCGGTACTACAACGACATGAAGCTCGAAGACATTGCATCGGCACTGGGGTGTTCGAGAAGCAGCGTCAAGAGATACCTGATAACAGCCAGAGAGAGGCTCAAAAAAATGCTCAGAAAGGAGGGCGAAGATGTTTAGAAGAAATAAAATATACAGTATAAACAGAAAAGCAGCGAATGAAGCACTTCAGAATGTCTTCGCCGCGTGTGAACAGACTCCCAATACGCAGTCGCTGGACGTGCTGCTTTTCAAGAATATAGCAAATACAACACTCGTTAAGACAGGGAAGTGGTTGTCTGTTTCTTTGTTTGCTCTTGTTCTCATGAGCCCGTTGGTCTTTTACTTAGCGGGCAGACAGGAGAGCGGCAGAATCGGCAGAGGGGACATAACGGTTACTGAACATCATATTGATGCAGATGACCAATGCTTCGTTATGACGCTTAGCGGAAGCAATATAGACTACGAGGGGATATACGCCAAAAAAGAAGACGGATCGGTAATATATCCTGTTTCAACCGACCCTGACGGAACGGTAAAGTTTCATTTTGAAAGCGGTACTCTGAATATTTATATTCCCGATACGGAGGGTGGAATTGTCCAGGCAGTTTTATCCAAATAGAATACTTGCTCTGATGTGTGCGGTTATTATGGCAATAACACTATGCGCATGTAATGACGGGCCGGAAGAGACAGAAGTTGAGATATCAAAGGTCGGATCAACGCAGAACAGGAGTAATGAGCCAAAGTGCCTGACTCCCGTAGCCGGAGGTAAAGAGATTCTTGGCGGAGGTGAACTTACGGTAGATGCGTCGAACTCCGACGAAGGATATCTGTATGTCAGTAATACGGGAGAAGTTGATGATGTTAAGATACAGTTATCCTGTGATGACAGTGTGACTTATACATATATCATTCCCGACGGTGATTCGGTAATACCCCTGTCCCTTGGTGACGGGACTTATTCTGTAATAGCATATGAGGGAATGGGAGAAGAAGGTATGTATGCAACGAAATTTGCGGAAGATATCGACGTTGTAATGCCTGATCCCTATCTGCCTTTTCTGTATCCCAACTGTTATGTACAGTTTGATATTAATTCCGATGTAGTTGCCCTCGGCAAAGATCTTGCGGAAGGGAAAGCAACCGACATAGAAGTTATTGCCGCGGTATATGATTACGTAATCAAGAACATAACCTATGATCACGAAAGAGCAGCAACGGTCAAACCGAATTATGTTCCGAGCGTCGATCAGGTGCTTAAAGAGAAAAAGGGTATATGTTTTGATTACGCCGCACTTATGGCAGCAATGTTAAGGAGCCAGAGAATTCCGACAAAATTGGAGTTCGGATATGCGGGTGATGCATATCATGCATGGGTTACAACGTACATAGAAGACGAAGGCTGGATAAACGGAATAATAGAATTTGACGGTGTGGACTGGACACTTATGGACCCCACGTTTGCAGCAAATGCCGGAACAAAAAAGATAAAAAGCTTTATAGGCGACGGAAATAACTATACCACTAAGTATACATACTAAATATTAATAATACTTAAATATTTGGAGGAAAAAATGAGCGACAAGAAAAAGCTTCTCAACAATCAGGAACTGTCTATGTTCTGTGATCAGATAGCGATGATACTGAATGCGGGAATCTCTCCGATGGAAGGAATCTCGATCATGCTTGAAGATGCCACAACGGAAGAAGGACGACAGATCCTGCAGGCAATTCTTGACAAGTGTAACGAGGGAGATACATTTCATCATTCGGTTGAAGCTTCGCATGTTTTCCCAAAGTATGCTCTTGATATGATAGAGATCGGCGAACAGTCAGGTAAGCTTGAGGAAGTAATGAAAGCGCTGGCATTCCACTATAACAGAGAGGAAAATGTTGCAAGGGGCATCAAGAGTGCGGTTACCTACCCTATGATGATCGTAGGAATGATGCTTATAGTTATTCTTGTGCTTGTTATCAAGGTTCTTCCGATCTTCAACGATGTATTCAAACAGCTTGGAACGGAAATGACCGGATTCTCAAAGGGAATGCTTAACTTCGGAACGGTTGTCAGCAAATATGCGCTTGTAATAGTCATAGTTGCTGCAGTGCTTATAGTTGCGGTGTTTGTGCTTACCAAGACAGCGGCCGGAAGAGCAAAGCTTCGCGGGTTCCTCTCGAAGTTTGTTGCAACAAGAGGATTGTACGATAAGATCGCTGCGGGAAGGTTTGCATCGGGTATGGCACTTACAATGAGTGCCGGACTTGATACCGATGAGAGTCTTGCCATGGTATCCAATCTTGTGGACAACAGCGATATGATCGAGAAGATCAATAAGAGCAAGGAATACATGGCTGAGGGAAAATCATTTGCCGATGCTCTGAGTCTGTCGGGCATATTTTCCAATATGTATTCAAGAATGATATCGGTTGGATTCAGGACGGGATCGGTTGACAAGGTTCTTGAAAAGATAGCAGTCGGATATGATGAGGAAGTTGACGAGAAAATGTCGAACCTCATATCGGTTCTCGAACCGACACTCGTTATTATCCTGTCGGTTGTTGTGTGTCTTATCCTTTTGTCGGTAATGTTACCTCTTATGGGAGTTATGGGTAGTATAGGATGAACAACAGATTTAACAGACCCGGATTAAAAAAACGAATAATAGAGTCCATGAATTTTTCCGTATTCTTTTTCGTGATCATCATCGCCGTATTTCTGATGGGTATATCTTTTATCGCATCCACATCATCCAAAGATCAGAAGCAGGTGCTGACGGATGCTGTAAATAAGGATATCATTCATTGCTATGCGGTTGAGGGTTACTATCCCCCGAGTCTTGCTTATATAGAAGACCATTACGGACTGACATACGACAAGTCAAGATACCTGGTTGACTATGTTCCGGTAGGTGACAACATAATGCCTTCGGTAACTATTGTGGAGATACACGGGAAATGAATTTTGCCAAAAGAAACAAATCAATAGTGGATTTTCTGTTCATTCTCGCTCTGTTTGGTGCATTTGCCATAACAGCTCTGTTTGTTGTACTTTTCGGTGCAAGGATATACGAGAGTACCGTGAACAACATGAACAGCAATTACGAAAAGCGTACTGCCATGTCGTATGTTACCGAGAAGATCAGATCCCACGATTACACGGACGGTGTTGAGATTGATGAAACAGGGTCTACACTCAAGCTCTACCAGAACGCCGGTGACAAAAAATATGTAACCTATCTGTTTGCAGACGACGGATATTTAAAGGAGTTTACGACAGATGAGGATTATGATTTTGATTATAAGGCCGGAACCCGGATACTGGCGGTAAATGATTTTTCGGTCGAGAAGGAAAATGATTCGTTGTACCGGTTTAATATCACAGATACAAACGGAGAGAAGACGGAATTCTTTGTAACGCTATACAGTGATACAGACGGAATCTGATGTGATAACCTCAAAGGAAAAGGATGAATAAATATCTCAAATCCAAAACATCACTGTTCCTTATGGAACTGATCATAACGATACTTCTGTTTGCAGCGTGCGGTGCTGTATGTGTGAAGCTGTTTGTTACTTCCTATGTTATGACGAAAGAGACGGTAGAACTTAACGAGGCAGTTTCCGTAGCACAGGGCTTTGCGGAGGTTATGCGTGGAACGAACGGCGATATCGATTCCGTTTTGATGCACTATCCGGATGCGGTACGTGGTGACGGAGGTTTCTTCGAGGTGTTCTATGATGAGGAATTCGAGCCCTGCGGATACTCGGATGCGGTGTATGTTTCGGATGTTACGATGAAGCCTAACGGGGCTATACAGAACATGGAAGTGCGTATCGTAAGGCTTTCGGATTACAGGGACATTTATACACTTAATGTTACAAAATATATGAACAATACAAAGGGGTAGGGGATGGACAGAAAGCATTCCGGAGGAATAAATATCGGAACAAGTTCTATACTTGTAACATTTGTGCTGCTGGCTCTTGTTACCTTTGCGGCTCTTTCGTATATGTCGGCAAGGTCGGATTATGTTCTGTCCAAGGAAGCCGCCGACAGAACAGCCAGTTATTATGATGCAAACAGAATGGCAGAGATATATCTTGCTAACATAGAGGCTCTTTTGTCAAAACATAACAGCCGGTGTGACACCGAAAAGGATTATATAGACGGTGTAGATGAACTCTTCGCCGATAACGAAAAGATCGAGGTAAGTGACGGTGAGGACGGCTCCAAGAAACTGTCGTATATGATCGCCGTGACGAACGGACAGAATCTGAATGTAGTACTCACGGTACATTATCCGGATGTTGGTGATGACAGTCTGTTTAAGATAGACTCATGGACCACGAGTGTTAACCGGGAGTGGCTTGATAGTGTTAAGGATGGTCCCGAAGGTGAGTCGGGAACGAAGCTGTTGTTTTAGAGCTTATCAAAGTAAGTAAGCGGATCGGCTCTTATAAATTAGCTAAGGAGAATAATTATGGCTGTAGAAGAAACCCTGGCAAAAATCACACAGGACGGAGCATCGGATATTTTTATAGTAGCCGGTCTTCCTCTTTCATATAAGAGAAAAGGAGTTTTCGTTGAAGAAAGCAGCGAGAAGCTTATGCCTGCGGATACCGCGGTTCTTATTACGGAGATTTACGAACTTGCAGGCGGAAGGGATATATCCCGTCTTCAGAAAACCGGTGATGATGATTTTTCCTTTGCGATAAAGGGTGTTGCAAGGTTCCGTATAAACGCATACAAGCAGAGAGGTTCGCTCTCGGCCGTTATCCGTGTTATCACTTTCAGGATACCCGATCCGACAGAGAGAAATATTCCTGCGAATGTAATTGAGTTTGCCGACAGAAAGAAAGGCATGGTTCTTGTTACGGGACCCGCCGGAAGCGGAAAATCAACTACGCTTGCCTGCATGATAGACCATATCAATTCAACGAGGCATTCTCATATAATCACCCTTGAGGATCCTCTTGAGTATCTTCATATGCATAAGATGAGTATTGTAAGCCAACGTGAGGTCGTTACCGATACGGAAAGTTATCTCACCGCCCTTCGCGCATCACTTCGTCAGAGCCCTGATGTAATACTTCTGGGAGAGATGCGTGATTATGAGACGATGAATGTCGCAATGACGGCAGCAGAGACCGGTCATCTGATTTTATCCACGCTTCACACCATCGGAGCTTCCAATACAATAGACCGTATAATCGATGCCTTTCCGCCCAACCAGCAGCATCAGATCGCATTACAGCTTTCAATGGTACTTCAGGCGGTTGTATCCCAGCAGCTTGTTCCGTCAACGGACGGCGGACTCGTTCCGGCATTTGAGATAATGACACTTACTCCCGCTATCAGAAACATGATCAGGGAGTCCAAGGTCCATCAGATCGACGGAATGATCTATGCGTCCGCGGCTGATGACATGATCGCTATGGACACAAGTCTTCTTAATTTATATAAGGATGGAAAGATTACGGATAAGACCGCGCTTACCTATGCGACCAATGCCGAATTGCTCCAGAAGAAAATAAGCCTTCTGAATAAGTAGTATTTCAGGCGTATTTCGCGTAAAAAAGTCCTTGACATCCCCTAAATTACTAATTATAATTTTTTAGCGTGCACGAAAATGCACTTATTTTCGTTGCCCAAAAAACAGACTATTTAAAGGAGGTGAAAAGAATGCCAACATTTAACCAG
>DGUG01000136.1 GCA_002394535.1 Lachnospiraceae bacterium UBA4316 | reverse complement strand
ATTTGCCATCGTCTATAAAACTGAATATAATTATATACCAATTTTATCATGATTCTTGACGGAATCAATGGGATTAGGTTTAGTCAAACTTCCGAGAGTGAATGTGAAAAGATATGGCATGTTTCAAGGGGATGTTCCAGATTGTCACACCTTTATCTGCCGAATCATATTGTCTCTGTCGCAGTACTGGATTATTATAATCATGAGCCTTATCAGGAGGGAATTTTTATGGAGAGTTCGATCAATATGTTTGCAGAAAACCTGCGATACTTAAGAGAGAAAAAGGGACTTTCACAGAAACAGCTCGGAGCAAAGATGTATGTAAGCCACTCCACAATAGCCCGTTGGGAAAACGGCACCCGTCTGCCGGATGCTGCGATGATACTGCGCTTATCGAAATTCCTGGGAACTGATGCGAATATGTTGATGCAGCTTGCAGCCCAGAGCGATGAAACCCCCAATATCATCATGGTGGACGACAGCAGCATCGTCCTTTCCGAAGGCCTGGCTGTCATGGAAGAGGTCATGCCAAATGCTGCGATCACCGGATTCATCTGGCCACAGGAAGCGATTGAATTCGCCAGGGCGAACCGGGTGGAACTTGCCATACTGGATATTGAGATGGGAAAGAGCAGTGGTCTCGATCTATGTCGCACGCTGCATGAGATAAACCCTACCACAAATGTGGTATTTCTGACAGCCTATGCGGATTATTCTCTTGACGCATGGAAAACCGAAGCAAGCGGATTTATTTTAAAGCCCATGACACCGGAGGGCATAAGGGAGCAGCTTAAAAAGCTGAGATATCCATTAAGGGGGAGGTAAAGACGCATGACCGACCTGATTGATCAATTCTATGTTTTTATATCTGCGGCAGGCCTGCTGATAAGTATGATGGGGCAGTGGCTCGTTGCTGTAATGCCCGGTTCTGAACGCTGGAGCAGGCGATTTTTCCGGAGTTATTTTTTTGCTCTTATGTTATGCTGCATTTCCAGCATAATTGAAGGAGTCCTTTATTATTGTCCTGTTCCTAATGCAGCAATCTATTTTGTAGTAGCTTTGGAATGCCTGCTCCTTTCGTTGCCGATGCCCATGATGACAGCTTATCTGCTGCACTGCTGTGGGGAAGACGTGAGAAAAAACAGACTCTTTCGTACCGTTCTTTGTCTTATGGCAGTGTATTTTATCTTGGTCGCAGTTGGCCCTTTCATCGGCTGGTACACATATATAACACCGGACATGCAGTATATACGTAAGCCTATATATTCGCTTTTACTGGTACCGGTTGTCACAATAATGCTGCTCAATCTTGAAGGCCTGATAAAGCGTCGGAAACAGCTTGCCCATAAGGTGTTCATAGCTTTCCATATCGGTATGGTACCGCTGGCGGTATCGCTTATCGTGCAGATGTTCATCGATATCCTGCCGATAGTCGACATCAGCTATGTGCTTTCCGCTCTGGTCATGTACAGCTTCGTGCTCTCGGAACAGATTGAGCAGGATCTTCGCTATCAACAGGAAATTGCAAATCAGCGTGCAAGCATCATGGTTTTGCAGATGAGACCCCATTTTATCTATAATACCATGACAAGCATCTATTGCCTGTGCAATCAGGATCCTAAGCGGGCGAGGCAGGTCATCATGGATTTTACTACATATTTGCGACGGAACTTTACAGCCATCGCAAGCGCCGACCCTATACCTTTTTCCGCCGAGCTTGAGCATACGAAGGCTTACCTTGCGGTGGAACAGGCTCAATATGAGGACAGCCTGTACGTTGAATATGATACGCCGCATACATTGTTTCGCATTCCGCCACTGACTCTGCAGCCGGTCGTTGAGAATGCCGTCAAGCACGGCAGGGATCCATATTCCGGCCCGTTTCACATTTCTATACGGACGCGAAAAACGGATTCAGGGAGTGAAATCGTTGTTGCAGACGACGGAGTTGGCTTTGTATGTGATGGCAACGACGAGCCGCATATCGCATTGAATAACATCAAAAAAAGGCTTGAAATCATGTGTGGCGGGAGTTTGTCCATTATATCCGGCAGAGAAGGGGGAACAGCGGTGACAATAACAATCCCGGATAATCCTCCCGGATAGACATATGACCAAGGGAGGGTTTAGCAGATTACTCTTGAAAAAAGTTTGACATTCTGGAATATTCTCTTGAGGGAAGATTGAAATAAAAGTAGCATAGATGAACGACAGCCTGAAGATTGTGTTCCAACGGATAGTGCAGGCCGGGAATTCACATGTGGTTGGAAGGAAAAAAATATATGGTGCAGGAGGAATTATAATATGGAATGGGAAGCAAATCTGATTGAGTGGCTACAAAAATATGTCAGCAATGTGCAAAATACAGAAGGGTTTGCGAAGTTTTTTGATTTCTTTGGCGCAGAGATAGGTCTGCTGATGGTTGTGCTGATAGTGATGTTCTGCTGGAAGAAGACAGCCGGACAGAGGCTTGCGCTTATCGTAGTTTGTGTGAATATGTGGCTCCCGATGATCAAGTCTGTCGTCTTAAGACTAAGGCCGTATATGGAGTATCCCGATAAGGTGAGAGCACTGGCTTTGTCAGATGAGGGTGCGGAAGCTATGGACGTGGCGGCTCAGGGGTATTCTTTCCCGAGTATGCATAGCGCATCTGTTCCGGCGTTGTATTTTGCTTTGGCGAATGAGGTAAAAAAGAAGTGGCTTTGGATCTTAGCCGGGATAATGACCGTGGTCGTAGGCTTTTCAAGAGTCGTGGCAGGTATGCACTATCCGACGGACGTGCTGGCAGGATGGGCATTGGGATTCGTGGTGATCGGGGTATTTGCGCTACTTGACCGCTATATAAAGAAGGAATGGGCGATTCATCTGATACTTCTGATATCAGCTATTCCGGGGTTGTTCTATGTGCGCACGACAGATTATTTCACTGCTCTTGGGTGCCTGATCGGTGTCATAGCGGCGATATGGTTTGAGCGCAAATATGTAAATTATGAGGATACACGCAGGTTCCCCGCTATGCTCCTGCGCGTTATCGGTGCCATATTAATATATTTAGTGGTGAATACTCTCTTAAAGCTACCTTTTAACAAAGAGTTCCTTGCAGGCACGAGTATAGCTGCCTTTTTGATAAGAACTGCAAGATATGCGATCATCATGTTCCTGATATTAGGCGTATACCCGATGATGTTCCCTTTGTTTGAGCGGGTCGGTAAGAAAGCATAAGGAAAATGGAAGCGGGAGCAGAGCCTGGCTGACGGGGTTTCATCTTATATGGCGAATCTGAAAGCTGCAACTCGCCTCGAGCGAAGCGAGCTTTTAATGGCGTGGATCTCAACATTGGTGGAGGGAGAACCTTATGCTAACATCACATATAGTAAAAAGAACGGATATGATCGCATGTGCCTTATGTGAGGATGCGCCATGTTCTGCGGCATGTGAGTTTATGGATCCCGGCAATGAGCTCAGGAGCATCTGGTTTGATAACGAGGATGTGGCTGCGCTTAAGCTGCCTGAGGGCAATCCCTGCGCAGGCTGCAACGCACCCTGTGAAAAAGCCTGCGTAAGGGCAGGAAAGGTGCCCGTAAAACAGATCATGACCCGCCTTTATGATGAAGTAAGGGAAAAGGCGGAGATTGCTATCCCTGAGGATAAGGAAAGGCTTAAATGCGACCTGTGCGGTATACCCCTTGAAAACCCGTTTCTTTTGTCTTCCTCTGTGGTTGCGTCTACATACGATATGTGCGCAAGGGCATTTGAAGCAGGCTGGGCGGGGGCTTGCTTTAAGACCATATGCTCCTTTGACATCCATGAGGCGTCCCCGAGGTTTTCTGCAATAACGGGAGATAACGGGAGCATCATGGGCTTTAAGAATATCGAGCAGCTTTCCGACCACAGCGTTGCTGAAAACATGGAGATATTCAGAAGGCTGAAGGAGGATTATCCATCCAAATTCATACTTGTATCCATCATGGGACAGGATGAAGAAGAGTGGAAAGAGCTGGCGGGGCTGTGCGAGAAGAACGGAGCCGATGCCGTCGAACTTAATTTTTCCTGCCCTAATATGCAGGATGACGGTCTCGGCAGCGATATAGGACAGATACCGGAGCTGGTGGAAAAATATACAAAGGCCGCAAGAGCCGGAACGAAAATACCCGTGCTTGCAAAGCTTACCCCAAATGTCGCTGCGATGACTCCGGCGGCAGAAGCGGCGCTAAGAAGCGGAGCGGACGGAATAGCCGCGATCAATACCATAAAAAGCGTGATAGGGGTAAGCCCGTATACCTATGTTACCGCACCGGCGGTAAAGGGAAAATCTGCCGTAGGCGGATATAGTGGGAATGCGGTCAAGCCAATCGCCCTGAGGTTTATATCGGAACTCGGGCAGAATGAAAAGTTAAAAGATATGCATATCAGCGGAATGGGCGGAAT
>DGUG01000122.1:14321-32280 GCA_002394535.1 Lachnospiraceae bacterium UBA4316 | reverse complement strand
ACCTGATCAGGGTTATGAAAAAAAGCGCTGCAAATATTTCCGAGTACCATAAAAAACAACTTCAAAACAGTTGGATTGATACAAAGGATGACGGAAGCATTCTCGGGCAAAAGATTACTCCGATAGAAACAGTCGGTGTATATGTACCCGGTGGAAAAGCAGCCTATCCTTCCTCTACACTTATGTGTATTATTCCGGCAGTTGTTGCCGGTGTAAATAGAATAGTAATGCTGACTCCGGCGGATTCCGAAGGTAATGTAGCGCCCTGTACTCTTGTTGCAGCTAAGATTACAGGTGTTAAGGAAATATATAAGGTTGGAGGAGCCCAGGCAATTGCCGCAATGGCTCATGGAACCGAGTCGATTCCTAAGGTTGATAAGATTGTGGGACCCGGTAATATTTTTGTAGCACTTGCAAAAAAAGCTGTATTCGGATATGTCAGTATCGATTCCGTGGCAGGCCCAAGTGAGATACTTGTTCTTGCAGATAATACAGCTAATCCCAAGTATGTTGCGGCTGATCTTTTATCCCAGGCAGAACACGATGAGCTTGCAAGCGCGATTCTGATCACGGACAGCGAGGAACTGGCTGTTCAGGTATCAAAATATGTGGATGAATTTACAAAAATGCTTGAGCGTCGAGATATAATAACCAAATCTCTGGATAATTACGGATATATTCTGGTCGCAAGAGATATGGATAAGGCAATAGATGCCGTAAATACCATTGCTTCGGAGCATGTTGAAGTTATGACAAAAGATCCCTACGATACTATGACAAAGATAAAGAATGCCGGTGCGATTTTTCTCGGGGAATATTCTTCCGAACCTCTCGGGGATTATTATGCAGGCCCCAATCACGTGCTTCCTACAAACGGTACAGCTAAATTCTTTTCTCCGTTGGGAGTTGATGCTTTCATCAAGAAGAGCAGTATAATCTGTTATTCTCAAAATGCTCTAAGGGATGCATGCGATGATATAATGAGTTTTGCCAGATCGGAGGGGCTGACCGCGCATGCAAACTCAATAGGTGTAAGATTTGATAAAGGAGTAATATGATATGCCTTCAAAAAATATAAAATCAAGAATTGCCGAGAAAAGCAGAAAAACCCGGGAAACTTCGATCTCTGTAAATATAGACATAGACGGGAAGGGCGAAGCTAAAATTGACACAGGTATAGGTTTTTTTGATCATATGCTTGAGGGATTTGCAAAACACGGTTTTTTTGATCTGACTCTTTCGTGTGAAGGAGATCTGCTCGTAGACGGTCATCATACAGTTGAAGACTGCGGGATAGTTCTGGGTGAAGCGATAAAGGATGCTGTCGGCACAAAAGAGGGAATAAACCGTTACGGTCATATGATACTTCCTATGGATGATGCGCTTGTATTATGCGCTGTGGATCTGTGCGGAAGGCCGTATCTGCAGTATGACGCTTCATTCCCGACCGAAAGGATAGGTTATCTCGACACCGAACTCATTCGGGAGTTTTTCTATGCACTAAGTTACAGTGCGGGGATGAACATTCATCTTAAAGTTCTGTCGGGAATTAATTCACATCATATATGTGAGGCTATGTTTAAAAGCTTTGCCAAAGCTCTTGATATGGCAACCTGTTATAATCCGAGGATCACAAATGTATTATCCACGAAAGGATCTCTTTCATGAAAAAACTGATTATTCCATGCATTTACCTTAAAAACAAGGAGTTGATAAAAGGATTCGGAGATGATAGTGTCATTTCATCCGATCCGATGTCATATTGCAGAGAACTATCTGTTAACGGAGCAGATGCAATACTTCTTTTTGACCTTTCGAACAACGATGATGAACATGAGGAAGCGCTTCTCATGATTCGTGCCATAACAAAAGAGACGGACACTCCTGTATACGGAGCGGGCAACATCAACAGGCTTGAGGATGTTAAAAAACTGCTGTATGCCGGATGCCGTAAAGTGGCTCTTAATATGGCAAAGCAGAGTAATATTGATCTTATTGAAGAGTCCGGCAAGCGCTTTTCAAAAAACAAAATCTATGTCTGCGCCGACAGCATGGAGCAGATCCTCGATAATCTGAAGGTAATTAAAGAGAATACTTCAGGGGCTGTTCTGCTGGGCAAACTGTTTGTTGATAAGTTTGATGAAATACCTGTCATACCGCTTATTAATGAAGACTTCGACTATGATTTATTAAAGAAGAATTGCGTATGTGGCATTACCGGTGATGTTGTCAATTTGAAATCTGATGATCTGTATTCTTTTAAAGAAGAACTTGAATCGGATGGTATAGAAACTTATATCGGAAAAAGTGATATTTCATTTGAAGATTTAAAATGTAACGAAGAAGGATTGATTCCTGTTATATGTCAGGATGCAGTTAGTTCCCAGGTCCTTATGCTGGCATATATGAATAAAGAGGCATATGATAAGACAGTCCGGGAAGGGATAATGACATATTATTCAAGATCCAGAAAGTGCTTATGGCGTAAAGGCGATACAAGCGGACATTACCAGTATGTAAAATCATTATATGCCGATTGTGACAGTGATACGATTCTTGCCAAGGTTGTTCAAATAGGAAATGCCTGTCACACCGGAGCATATTCATGCTTCTTCAATGAGATATTAAGCAAGGAAACAGGAAGACCCAATCCGTTTACGGTTCTTGAAGATGTTATGAAAGTTATACTTGACCGCAGGGATAATCCTAAAGAGGGATCTTATACAAATTATCTGTTCGATAAGGGCATAGATAAAATTCTCAAGAAAGTAGGTGAGGAGGCAACTGAGATAGTTATTGCGGCGAAAAATCCGGAACCCGAAGAGAGTAAATATGAGATAGCGGATTTCCTGTATCATATAATGGTACTTATGGCTGTGAAGGGACTGACATGGGAAGACGTGATGGAAGAACTGTCTAACAGATAAAAAAACTTATAAATACATATTGAAATAATTTATGTAAACTAATATAATATAAAAGGGTAATTAAAGCCTTATTGGGTGAAATAATTGAAAGGGGTAACTTATGAAGGGAATAGCCAAAAAAACTATTATCGGATTATTGAGTGTTTTATTTATTGCGCTCAGCGTAAACTGTGATGAAACGTATGCTAAAGCAAAGCATAATGTTACGTTTATTTACGGTGTTAAATCAGTAACCGTACAGGTGGCTCACGGAGCGAATGCACCTTGTCCCACTGACACCGATGTGGCAGGATATGTTTTTAATTCATGGGTCGGAAACACTGCAAATGTTACGGAAGACCGGGTGATACTCGGTAGTTATACCAAGATACCGAATACAGCTCCGCTTGCGGCTACATCACTTACCGGTGGACTCAAATTCAATAATAATAAAACGGCACCGTGGCCGGAATGGTGGAAAGATCTTAATCTTCCTAAAGGTGTGCCGGGTGTAAACTGCGCCGTACACTGGTATAACGGTTCAACAGGTGAACTTTGGAAAACAGATATTGTTCCTTACGGCGGATCTTTGCCTGATCCCGGTAATCCATGTATATCCGGTTATCAGTTTATCGGCTGGGAAGGCGATTGGACAAACGTTACCGAAGACAGAGCCATAAGAGCATGGTATTTTGTTCAGCATACTGTTAATTTCTATGATACTTTAAGTAATGATAGAGACTGGTTTGATCAAAGAAAAGCCGGAGACCAGCAAAGTGCATGGGTTGATGCTCCGGGTCACGACGGATATACGTTTTCCGGATATGTTACGAGTGATGGTAAGAATTTCAATAAAGACAGTATTACCTCCGACATGGATGTATATGCTATATACAAGAAAGACTGATATAAACGGTTTTTAATCGGTTAAGTAAAAGACGTATGTAAATACGTCTTTTCTTATGTTATTATTTTTCTTATGAGTGAATTGGCACTTTCAAAAAAAATACTTATGTCTGTAGACAAGCCCGCACGATATATAGGCCATGAAGTAAATGCCGTATACAAAAAACCGGATGGGCTTATTCGTTTTGCCATGTGTTTTCCCGATCTGTATGAGATCGGAATGAGCCATCTCGGTATTCAGATATTGTATGATATGTTCAACTCATATGATGATGTTTGGTGTGAGCGTGTCTATGCTGTATGGACTGACCTATATAAGATCATGAAAGAGGAGAGGATTCCGTTATTTGCACTGGAATCACAGGATGAGATATCAAAGTTTGATTTCATCGGTATTACACTTCAGTATGAGATGTGTTATACAAATATACTGCAGATACTTGACCTTTCGGGAATCCCTTTCTATTCATCACAAAGAGATAATGATGACCCTATTGTGATATGCGGAGGCCCCTGTGCGTATAATCCGGAGCCTGTAGCCGATTTTTTTGATCTTGTTTATATAGGAGAGGGCGAGACGGTATACAGACCCTTACTTGATCTGTATAAGGAATGCAGAAAGAACGGCTGGGACAGGAAGGATTTTATTCGAAAGGCCGGCTGTCTGCCCGGTATATATGCCCCTTCCTGTTACAGAGTTTCATATAACGAAGATGGTACCCTGAAAGAATTTGTGCCTTTATATGCGGAAACCCCGGAGAAAATCGAAAAGGAAATAGTTACAGACCTTTCCGACTCCTGTTATCCTCTTAAGCCGGTTGTACCTTATATCAAAGCAACTCAGGACAGAGTAGTTCTGGAAATCCAAAGGGGTTGTATAAGAGGATGCAGATTCTGCCAGGCCGGATCTGTTTATAAACCTATAAGGGCAAGGGATGAAAATAAGCTTGAAGAATATGCAAAATCGATGATAAGAAATACCGGGCATGAGGAAATCTCTTTATCATCCCTGTCTTCATCCGATTATCCGGAGCTGTATAAGCTGTGCGATTTTCTGATCAATGAGTTTTCTGACATGCATATTAATATTTCCCTCCCTTCACTTCGTGTGGACGCTTTTTCACTTGATGTTATGAGTAAGGTTCAGGACATTAAGAAGTCTGTTGTGACATTTGCACCCGAGGCCGGGAGCCAGCGAATGAGAAACGTTATAAACAAGGGTCTGACCAAAGAAGATATAATGGAGGGGTGTCGTAAGGCTTTTATAGGAGGCTGGACAAGGGTTAAATTATATTTTATGCTCGGACTTCCGTTTGAAACCGAGGAGGATATGACCGGCATTGCGGAATTATCCAATGAGATTGCAAAGCTGTATTATGATACAATACCGAAGGAAGAGCGCCGGACAAAGGTTTCGATAGTATCTTCAACTTCTTTTTTTGTCCCGAAACCTTTTACACCTTTTCAATGGGCAAAAATGAACACCATGGAAGAATTCAGATACAAGGCACATGTTGTTAATACTGCAATGAAACAGCAGCTTAACCAAAAAAGCATAAAATATAACTGGCATGCCGCCGATGTTTCGGTTCTTGAAGGTGTATTTGCGAGGGGAGACAGAAGATTATCCAAAGTTCTTGAAATCGCCTATAAAAAGGGGTGCATGTTTGATGCCTGGACCGAAAACTTCCGTTTTGAACCTTGGGAAGAGGCCTTTTCTGAGGCGGGTATAGATCCCGGATTTTATTATAATCGCGAAAGAGATTTAGGTGAATTGCTCCCATGGGATTTTATTGATACGGGTGTGACGAAAGAATTCTTAAAAAGAGAATACCTTAATGCAAAAGAAGGAAAGGTTACTCCTAATTGCAGAGAAAAGTGCAGTGGATGCGGCGTGGCAAAATATCACGGAGGAGTCTGCATTGAAAGTAAGAATTAGATTTTCAAAATCGGGGGCTCTCGTATATATAGGACACCTTGATGTTATGAGATATTTTCAGAAACTGTTCAGAAGAGCACAAATTCCGGTTGCGTATTCCGAAGGATTCTCTCCTCATCAGATATTGTCATTTACCCCACCACTTCCACTCGGTATGGAAAGTACAGGTGAATATGCTGACGTTGAACTTACCGGAACAATATCAACAAAAATGGCTATTGAAACTCTTAGGGCGGAATCGGTTCCTGAGATTAAGATAATATCTTTTAAAGAACTTCCGGCAGATTGTCAAAATGCCATGGCTTCAGTATCGGCAGCAAGATATAATATTACGCTTAAAGATAAAAGAATATTGGGGGATATTGAAGAGCGTATCAATAATTTTCTGCGCGAGGAAGAAATACTAATAACCAGGAAAACCAAAAAAAGCGAAAAAATAATAAATATCAGACCTCTTGTCTATGAACTGGAATTCGATAAGGAAAATATGATAATTGATATGCTGATATCTTCCGGAAGCACTGATAACATTAAACCCGGATATGTACTTGAAGGACTGGGAATTACCGAAGATCAAGGATATGATACCGACCTTTTTGATACCGGAAGAATTGACCAGTATACGACAATAAATGGCAGCTTTGTCTCGCTTGATGATTTGGGATGCGATATACTATGACTGATAATCGGGCAGTATTTACAAAATATGAAGATAAATATGTACTTATGCATATTGCTGAAAATGAGGTTAAGCATTTATACGTCTATTCCGAATTGGATGGCTTTGATATAGGAACTGTGATAAATTGCCGGATTGAGCGGCAGATTGATAATATCGGTGCATCCTTTATACAATACGGACAAAAAGCAACAGGATATCTGAATAAAAAATATCCCAATGGTACCCTCATTCCCTTAATGTATAAAAAGGAAGAGAATAATGAAAAAAAGCCGCTGTTTTCCGATGTGATCTCTATTGAGGGAGAGTACGCTGTTGTATCAAAAGGTCCTGTTTATGTTAAAGCATCATCTAAAATACCGGAGCACGATAGACGGCTGATTATTGAAGAGTTTACAGATTATGCCCAAAAAGAAAAGATCGGTTTGATAATAAGAACCGCTGCATATACTGAAGAAGACGGAATTACAAATGCTAAAAAGGAAATTGATGATATTGTCGGGAGTATTAAAGAATTATACGAAAAGAGCGTCCATCTTCCGCAATACAGTGTGCTATACAGTCCGCTTCCCGCATATATTAAGGATATCATTTATCTTCTGAAATTCGGTATAACAGAAGTGGTTACCGATGTCCCCGCCATTATGGAAAAACTTGAAAAGCATTACGAAACAATATCCGGTTCGGTCAATCTGACCGACCGGGTCGGACTGAGGTTTTATAACGATAAGCTTCTCGAACTTTCAAAGTTATATTCTTTTTCGGGAAGGATAAGTGCCTGCCTGGCGCGGAAAGTATACTTAAAAAGCGGGGCCTATATAACCATCGATCAAACAGAAGCACTTACTGCGATTGATGTTAATACGGCTTCAAATGACCGTAATTTATCCAAAGACGAAACCTTTCTTGCGGTAAATATCGAAGCTGCAACAGAGGTTGCCAGACAGCTTGTTTTAAGAAATATAAGCGGAATAATTGTAATTGATTTTATTAATATGAATTCGGAATCTTATTACGATAAACTAAGAGAACACATTGTTAATGAGATAAAATCCGACAGAGAGTATTGTCGTTTTGTAGATTTTACCTCTCTTATGCTTTGTGAACTTACCAGAAGCAGGAGAGGAAAATCCTTATATCAGAGTTTAAGGTGCAGATAATGGAAGAAAAATTATCTCCTATGATGCAAAACTATATAGATACAAAGGAGGCCTATAAGGACTGCATCCTTTTTTATCGTCTCGGTGATTTTTATGAGATGTTTTATGATGATGCCCTTACGGCATCGAAGGAACTTGAACTGACCCTTACGGGTAAAAACTGCGGACTTAAAGAGCGCGCGCCAATGTGCGGGGTTCCTTTTCATGCTGCACAGTTATACATAAATAAACTTGTAAAAAAGGGTTATAAAGTAGCTATCTGTGAGCAGGTTGAAGATCCACGTGAAGCAAAAGGGCTTGTAAAGAGAGAAGTTACCAGAATAGCTACTCCCGGCACAAATATTGATATGGAAACCTTAAATGAGGAATCCAATAACTTTATTATGTGTATATATTATTCCGAAGATGTATACGGAATTGCCGTCTCCGATATAACTACAGGAATATTTCTTACAACCGAAGTTAATGATGCCAGGAAGCTTGCTGATGAGATATACAAATTTACGCCTTCCGAGATCATTTGCAATGAAGCTTTTACTGTATCGGGTTTCGACTTTGACGATCTGAAAATGCATTTAAGCGCTGTTGTTTTTCCGCTTGAGCCGTGGTTTTTCGATGATGATATGTGTGAAGAGGCTTTAAAGAGGCAATTTGGAGTCGGTGATATCTCAGGACTCGGTCTTACTAAGAAAAGCAGCCTTACCGTTGCATCCGCAGCGCTTGTTCAGTATTTGTCGGAATCCCAGAAAGGCGGAATCGGACAAATCAGGACCATTAATATATATAATGTATCCGATTATATGATCCTTGATTCCGCAACAAGAAGGAATCTTGAACTTACGGAAACAATGCTTGAAAAAACAAAAAAGGGCTCTCTTCTGTATGTTCTTGATAAAACGAAAACCGCAATGGGCGCAAGAATGATCAGGACATTTCTTGAGCAGCCATTGACGGATAAAATCCAGATTAACAAAAGACTTGATGCTGTAGAAGCATTTAAAGATGATCTGATACTCAGAGAGGAGATACGGGAATATCTTGCTCCAATTTATGACCTTGAACGACTGATGGGCAAAATCAATTATCATTCCGCTAATCCGAGGGACCTGATTGCTTTTGCAAATTCCATCAGGATGCTTCCACCGGTAAGGGAACTGCTTTTGGATTCAAAAGTTACAACCGTAAGGGAACTCGGAGAAGGACTGGATACACTGGAAGATTTATGCGCTCTTATTGACAAGTCAATAAATGAGGATGCTCCCGTAGCGATTAAAGATGGTGGAATAATCAAAACAGGATATTCCGATAAGGTAGATTCACTTCGAAACGCAAAAACAGAAGGAAAGAAATGGCTTGCCCAGCTTGAGGCCGAAGATAAAGAACGGACAGGGATTAAAAATCTCAGAATCAAATATAATCGGGTTTTCGGATATTACTTTGAGGTGACCAATTCTTTTCTTGAACTTGTTCCTGATGATTATATCAGAAAACAGACCCTTACAAATGCAGAAAGATATACTACAGAACGCCTGAAGGAACTTGAGGATACGATATTAAACGCCGAAGACAAGCTCTTTTCACTTGAATATGATATGTTTGTAGATATAAGAGAGCGTTTGGCAAAAGAAGTAGACAGGATACTTGCCAGTGCAGGTATTATTGCCATGGCTGATGCATATGCCTCCCTGGGCTATGTTGCTTCCGCTAATAATTACATAAGACCTTCCATCAACGAAAAAGGTATAATAGATATCAAAGACGGAAGACATCCTGTTGTCGAACAGCTCACAAAGGATGAGATGTTTGTGGCGAACGACACTTATCTTGATAATTCATCCAACCGGATCAGTGTTATCACAGGCCCTAATATGGCAGGAAAATCAACATATATGAGACAGGTTGCCCTAATAGTTCTCATGGCCCAGATAGGGTCTTTTGTTCCTGCATCAAAGGCAAATATCGGAATTGTTGACAGGATTTTCACACGGGTCGGTGCAAGTGATGATCTTGCAAGCGGAAGATCCACATTTATGGTTGAGATGACCGAAGTTGCAAATATACTTAGAAATGCCACACCCCGAAGTCTTCTTATTCTTGATGAGATAGGAAGGGGTACATCTACATTTGACGGACTGTCGATAGCATGGGCTGTTATAGAGTATATTAGCAATACCAAACTGCTCGGAGCCAAAACGTTATTTGCAACTCATTATCATGAACTGACCGAACTTGAAGGGAAAATTCCGTCCGTCAATAATTATTGTATTGCTGTTAAAGAGCAAAAAGGAAATATCGTCTTTTTAAGAAAGATTGTCAAGGGCGGTGCAGACAGAAGTTACGGTATCGCTGTAGCAAAGCTTGCAGGGCTTCCGGAAAGTGTGATAAACCGTGCCAATGAGCTTGTATCGCAGTTATCTGAAAACGATATCTCTGCAAGTGTCCGATCGATTGCTTCTACAACGGAGAAAAACAAGATACTTAAAAAAAGTGACGATGTTGACAGGGGACAGATTTCGTTATTTGATACTATCAGCGATGAAGAGATTATATCCGAACTTATGGATCTTGATTGTAATAACATGACTCCTATGGAAGCATTGAATGCACTCGGAATGTTACAAAGCAAATTGAAGAACAGATGGTAGGAAAATGGCACAGATTAATGTTTTAGACGAATCAACCATCAATAAAATTGCTGCCGGAGAGGTTGTTGAAAGGCCCGTTTCAGTAGTTAAAGAGCTTGTTGAAAATGCAATCGATTCCGGTGCGAAGAATATAAGTATTGAGATTAGAGGCGGGGGAATTGACTATATTCGTGTTACAGATAACGGATCCGGAATAGAGCGCGACAGCATCCCGAATGCCTTTTTGCGTCATGCAACAAGCAAGATAAGATCAATTGAAGACCTCATGACGGTTTCTTCGCTGGGATTTCGAGGCGAAGCTTTATCATCCATAGCAGCAGTCTGTGATGTTGAACTTATGACCAAAACCGCGGATTCTATACTGGGTTACAGATACTGCATAAGAGGCGGAAGAGAGTTGTCTTTTGATGAAGCAGGTGTGGCTGAAGGAACAACAGTTATTGCAAGAAATCTGTTCTTTAACACTCCTGCAAGGCGTAAATTTCTAAAAAGCGCCATGACGGAAGGCTCTTATATAACAGAGCTTATCGAGAGGCTTATTCTTTCACATCCTGAGATTTCTTTTAAATATACTGTTAATGGAGCCGTAAAGCTTTCAAGTAACGGGCTTCGAGATATTATGTCCGATGTTTATTGTGTATTCGGACGTGAAGTGCTTGATACTCTTGTTGATGTGTCATTTTCTTCGGAGAATTGCAGTATATACGGTTATGTTGGAAAACCCGAAACTGCAAGGGGTAACAGAAACTATGAATTGTTTTTTGTGAATAAAAGACTTGTAAGGAGCAAAATACTATCTTCTGCCGTAGAAGAGGCATACAAACCTTTTCTTATGCTCCATAAATTTCCTTTTGTTATTCTTTATATTGACATACCCGGTGAACAGCTTGATGTAAATGTGCATCCTTCTAAAACTGAAATACGATTTATGGAAGAGCGGTATGTATATAATGCTGTTTTTGATACAGTCACGGAAGGAGTTACACGGCGTGAACTTATTCCCAATGCTATCATAAACGAAGAAAAATCACCTGATAAGGTTAATGAATCTGTATATTCGGAAAATGATGCTATACCCGTACCTGAGCCATTTGAAAGCAGAAAAATTGAGATTTTCCGCCAGGATGCATTTAAAGAACTTAATGACCATAAACAGGAGTTTAAACCGGTTCAGGAAACTTTGTTTTCCGAAGGCTTTCTTGCAGAAGAAAACAAACCGAAGCACAGAATTATAGGGCAGGTTTTCGGGACTTATTGGATTATTGAGTTTGAAAATAAAATGTATATAATTGATCAGCATGCTGCACACGAAAAAGTGCTTTTTGAAAGATTCAGCAAACAGATCGAGGCAGGAAATGTTATCTCTCAGATAATCAGTCCACCTTACATTGTTACTCTAACCGCGGCGGAAGAGACTGTATTACAGCAAAACCTGTCACTTTTTGAAGAATTAGGTTTTTCGGTTGAGCATTTCGGAGGATGCGAATATGCTCTTACTTCAGTCCCTGCCGAATTATTCAGATTATCAGAGCAGGATTATTTTTTGAGCATAATTGACGATCTGTCTGTAAACCTTCGTTTGCATGAACCCAAGCAGGTAAAAGACCGTATTGCTACTATGGCATGTAAGGCGGCTGTTAAGGGAAATACAACAATAAGTTATGCCGAGGCTGATGCCCTGATATCAGAACTATTATCGCTTGATAACCCTTATAATTGCCCCCACGGCAGACCTACGATCATATCATTTACCAATTCCGATCTTGATAAAATGTTTAAGAGGATTGTCTGATATGAATCCTCTTATAATCATTTCAGGCCCGACAGCGGTCGGTAAAACTTCGCTTTCGATTGAACTTGCTAAAAAAATAGGTGGGAGCATAATTTCCGCTGACTCTATGCAGGTTTATAAGGGAATGGACATCGGAACCGCAAAAGTTACGCTTAAAGAGCGGCAGGGTATTCCGCATTATCTGATTGATGTGTTGGATCCGTCTGATGATTTTAACATTGTAGCATTTAAGGAAATGGCTTTAGCTTCCATTGATGAAATCAGAGGATTCGGAAGAATTCCGATCATTGTGGGAGGAACCGGTTTTTATATTCAAAGTGTTCTGTATGATATTGATTTTACTGAACAGGACGAGGATTATGAGTATAGAAGAGAGCTTACAGAACTGATTAATGAACAGGGCGGCAGATTTGTTCATAAAATGCTTGAAGATTTTGATCCGCAAGCTGCATTAAGGATTCATTATAACGATCACAAAAGGATGATCCGTGCCCTTGAGTATTATAAGCAGACGGGTCAACGCATTTCCGACCATAATACAGGAGAGCATTCAAAAAGTTCTCCGTTTGATTATTGCTATTTTGTTCTTACGGATGACAGGCAAAAAATATATGAACGTATAAATGAACGGGTTGATGAGATGATAGACTCCGGACTTGTTGATGAAGTTAAGGGACTTTTGTCAGATAAAGTCAGACCGGAAAGCATTTCAATGCAGGGAATAGGTTATAAGGAAATTATTTCTTATCTTGATGGGAAGATGACACTTGCAGAATCAGTTGATCTTATCAAAAAAAACACAAGACACTTCGCAAAAAGACAGCTTACATGGTTTAAAAGGGAGAGGAATGTTATCTTTATAGACAAAAGATATGATAAAGATCCACTTGAAACAATACTATCAATCATTACAAAGGCGGGAATACTTAATGAGTGAAGAAATGTATGAAATATATGAAAAATGCGGAATATCAAAAGAAGTTTATGAATTCGGTGAAATGATTCTTGAAGGCTTAAAAGACCGCTTTGAAAAATTCGACAAAACTGCTGAATATAATCAGCTAAAAGTACTTAATGCCATGCAAAAATGCAAAGTATCTGAAAGCTGTTTTATGCCTTCAAGCGGCTACGGATATAACGATCTCGGACGGGATACTCTTGAAAAAGTTTATGCTGTCGTCTTCGGGACTGAAGATGCACTTGTAAGACCTCAGATTACCTGCGGTACACATGCGCTTTCTATAGCTTTATCGTCACAGCTTCGTCCCGGTGATGAAATGCTTTCAATATCCGGTAAACCTTATGATACGCTTGAAGAGGTTATCGGTATAAGGGATAGTATCGGTTCTTTGAAAGAATATAAAATATCATATTCACAGGTAGATCTTCTTGAAGACGGCTCTTTTGACTATAATAAAATCAAAGAATCAATCAAAGAGAATACAAGGCTTGTGGCAATTCAACGTTCAAAAGGCTACCAGACACGGCCGACACTTTCCGTTGAATCAATCAAAGATGCTATACAGTTTGTAAAGAATATTCGCAGTGATATTATTGTAATGGTTGACAATTGTTACGGGGAATTTGTGGAGAAAAGAGAGCCTTCCGATTATGGGGCCGATATGGTGGTGGGATCGCTTATAAAAAATCCCGGCGGAGGTCTTGCTCCGATCGGAGGATATATATGCGGAACACACAAATGTATTGAAAAGGCCGCATACCGTCTGACTTCCCCCGGACTCGGTAAAGAAGTGGGGGCAACGCTTGATATTAACAGGACACTGTTTCAGGGCTTGTTTCTTGCTCCTACCGTAACCTGCTCTGCCCTTAAAGGTGCGACTTTTGCTGCAAGTATATATGAAAGACTCGGATTTGAAGTTGTTCCTAACGGAAGCGAGGAAAGACATGACATTATTCAGGCCGTTACATTGAAATCGCCGGAAGCCGTAAAAGCCTTCTGTAATGGAATACAGTCCGCAGCACCGGTTGATTCATATCTGACCGCAGAGCCGTGGGATATGCCGGGATATGACAGTGATGTTATCATGGCTGCAGGAGCATTTATATCCGGAAGTTCAATTGAGTTGTCAGCTGATGCACCTATGAAGCCGCCTTATGCCGTTTATTTCCAGGGTGGGCTTACATGGCATCATGCCAAGGTCGGTATATTGAAATCGCTTCAGGCGCTGGTGGACGAAAAAATAGTTGATATATACATCTAGCGATCGTTGTGGTAAAATATGCTAGATATTGTATGATCTGTGAGGATTATAGTTTTGGCAGTCAATGCATTCGGTATAGATTTAGGTACCTATAACATAAAAATATATAACGGTTTTACCGACAGGATCGTATCTCATAAGAATATGATCGCGATCCAGAACAGGCATAATCTCTTTGCGTATGGGGATGATGCTTTTACAATGTATGAAAAATCCCCGGACAATATTAAGGTTTCTTTTCCCCTTACATATGGGGTTATTGCGGATATCAATCATATGCAGATACTTATCCGCAACTTTATTAATGATGAAATGGACGGGAACATCAGAAGTGCCGATTACTATATCTCCGTTCCTACTGATATAACCGAGGTAGAAAAGAGAGCATTTGTAGATCTTGTCAAAGAATCAAATATCCGGGCAAGAAATATCTATATTGTCGAAAAAGCTATTGCCGACGGAATCGGAATGGATGTGGAAATGCATCGTTCCCAGGGATTTCTTGTGGTTAACGTCGGATATGAGACAACGGAAATATCAATACTTAGCTTAGGAGGTATTGTTCTCTCAAAACTTATAAAAACCGGCGGTAAAAAATTCGACGAAAGTATCCGCAACATGATACGTAAGGAGTATAATTTACTTATCGGAGCCAAATCAGCGGAACAGACAAAAATCGAACTTCCTATGCTTGAGAAAGAATCAAGGGATGCCGTTGTTTACGGCAGAGACATAGTTACAGGACTTCCCGTTGAAAGAACTATTCCGACAATGCTTATTGAACGTGCCATGCACGAGAATTTTGAAAATATTATTGATAATGTCCGACTGATTCTTGAAAGAACGCCCCCGGAACTCGGTGCCGATATTTATAAAAAAGGGATTTTTCTTACAGGAGGAAGTGCCGGTATAGGTGATCTTCACAGTCTTATTTCCAATAGCACCGGACTAAATGTTCTCTTTTCCCCCTACAAGGAGGGCAGCGTTGCATATGGACTATCACAGATCATTAAAAATGAAAAACTGCACTCTGTTGTATATACTATGCAGGACTTTTCCGGATAAACAATAAAATGGCTCGCAACAGATCAAAAAGGAACAAAATATCGATACCCGCTAAATACATCTTATTGGCACTGTCTGTTATTTGTATAATCATGATGGTGCTTTCTTATGCTACGGATTTGATGGACGGTCCGCCACAGGCAGTAGCCGGCTATACCGTTATACCTTTCCAGAAAGCAATCTCTTATGCGGGAAACTGGTTGTTCAACAGATCCGAATCAATTAAGGAACTGGAAACACTCCGCACTGAAAACGAAGAACTTAAAAAAAATGTTGATGAACTTACAATAAAGATTAATGATCTGACAACAGATAAATATGAACTTGCCGAATTGAGACAGTTGTTGTCACTTAGTGAAAAATACAGTGATTATCCGACTGTAGGTGCAAGAGTAATAGGTAAAGATGCGGGAAACTGGTATTCAACCTTTTTGATAGACAAGGGCAGCAATGACGGAATCAAAGTCAATATGAATGTTATGGCTGGAGCCGGTCTTGTTGGCATTGTTACTTCCGTTGGACCAAACTGGGCTACCGTCAGATCTATAATTGATGATGAATCAAATATTAGTGCAATGGTGCTTAATACATCGGATACGATGATCGTTACCGGAGATCTTGAAATGTACTCAAACGGAAGCATCAAATTTACCGAATTACGTGATGATGACGGTGAAGTCGCTGCCGGAGATCAGGTTGTGACCAGCCAGATCAGCAGCAAATATCTTCCGGGTATTTCCATCGGCTATATCAAAGAAATTAGCAATGATTCCAATAATCTTACCAAATCAGGATATATCACACCTGTTGTGGATTTTGAACATCTTGATATAGTGCTTGTAATTACTCGTATGAAGCAGACAAAGGATTGATATGTACAGAAAAGCTGTAATGCTCTTATTGATACTTATTGGATACCTGATTCAGAGTACAATGATCCGTATATTGCCTATAGGTGGTGTTGCCCCGAATCTTCTCATTATTCTTACTTCCTGTTTCGGATTTATGCGTGGTAAGAAGGAAGGATTGTTTGTAGGATTTATTTCCGGACTTGTAATGGATATTCTATTTGGCAGTCTGATAGGTTTTTATGCGCTTGTTTATATGGTGATTGGATATCTTAACGGCTTTTTTGCAAGTATATTCTATCCCGAAGATGTAAAGTTGCCGGTTGCACTTATTACGAGCAGCGAACTTGTTTATTGTTTTATCGTATATATATTTCGCTTTCTTATCCAGGGAAAACTTCGTTTCGGATACTATTTTTTACACATAATTCTGCCTGAAATCGTATATACCATTTTCGTTACAATCATAATTTATAAGATTATTCTGAATATCAACGAATGGCTTGAAGACCTTGAGAGAAGGAGTGCCTGATTGTTATCGGATTTTAAAGAATGGCTCAAAGAAGCTGTTTTCAACCGTTTTACTCTGATGCTGATAATCTATATCGGACTGATCGTTGTGCTTGTACAACGTTTATTTGTGATGCAGATAATAAACGGACAGGATTATCTGAATAACTTTAAACTGACAATCAGGAAGGAGACTACACTTAAGAGTACACGCGGGAACATATATGACCGAAACGGCAACCTTCTTGCATACAATAAACTTGCATACTCAGTGACTATAGAAGATAATTTTGAATCCGGAAAAAACAAAAATGCCCTTATCAATGATTCAATATACCGGGCTATAAATATAATAGAGGGCTGTAATGATACTGTATCAAACGATTTTAACATTATACTAAACGAAGACGGGCAGTATGAGTTTACCGTGTCCGGAACAAGGCTGCTTCGATTTCTTGCCGATGTTTACGGTCATAAAACAACAGATGATCTGACAACATCCGAGCGTAATTCCACACCTGATGACGTTATCATTTACCTTTCTGATTCAAAAAAATACGGCATAGGACATACTGTTATAGATGCGAAAGGTAACGGCAAGTTCGTACCTACGGAAGGTTACACAAAAGAAGAAGTATTAAAAATACTGACAATACGTTACCAGCTTTCAACAAACAGTTATCAGAAATATCTGTCTACCGTAATAGCGGATGATGTTAACGATAACACCGTTGCCGCAATAAAAGAGAATTCGGATATTCTGCAGGGTGTATCGATTGAAGTAAATACACTACGCGAATACAATGATGCGGAGTATTTTGCACATATTATAGGCTATACCGGAAATGCTTCTCCTGACGATCTTGCAGAACTGGTTTCTTCAAAACATGACTACAACGCTGCGGATATGGTGGGTAAATCCGGGATTGAAAAATCAATGGAAGAGTACCTGCAGGGAGAAAAGGGAAAGGATGAGATATATGTCGATAATATGGGAAAGATCATAGAATCCATATCTCATGTTGATCCTAAGGCCGGAAACGACGTGTATCTTTCGATAGACGCGGATCTTCAAAAGGCCGTGTACAATATGCTTGAGCAGAAACTTGCCGGTATTCTTGTTTCAAAGATTGTTAATATGAAAACTTATAACAATGATACCGTAAAATCATCCCTTATGATGATCCCTATTGATGATGTATACTATGCTCTTATTAACAACAGCGTAATAGATACGGAGCATATGGCCGGTGAGAATGCATCTACCTATGAAAAGCAGGTTAATGA
>DGUG01000122.1:0-14194 GCA_002394535.1 Lachnospiraceae bacterium UBA4316 | reverse complement strand
AAAACACCCTACAAAGATCTTCCTGATGAACTTAAAGTCTATGAAAGCTATATTGTTTCAAGGCTTATGTCACAGTCAACCGGTGTGCTTGTGTCCGAACTTATAGACAGAGATGACAAAACATACATTGACTGGACAACGAACGAAGTGATCAGTCTTAATGAATATCTGCATTACTGTCTGGCACAAAACTGGATGGATGTTACTAAATTTCATCTAAACAGTCAGTATTCGGACTCGGAAGAAGTATTTACGCAGCTTGTTGACTATATTATTGATGACCTGTCGCAAAACAGCGGATTCGGCAAAAAGATGTATAAATACATGATAGCCGATGATGAGATAACAGGGAAGCAGTTATGTATGATATTATATGAGCAGAAGATTATATACGGAACTGCTGCTGACAGGGCGTTACTTGAAAGCGGTTCCAAAACACCGTATGATTTTATTATTAACAAAATTTCCAATCTTGAGATTACTCCTGCAATGCTGGCGCTGGATCCATGTTCGGGCTCCTGTGTAGTTGCCAATACAAAAGGTGAGCTTCTGGCTCTTGTAACTTATCCGGGATATGACAATAACAGATTTGCAAATTCCATCGATTCCGATTATTATGCAAAACTATTGTCAGACCTGGCAAGTCCGCTTTATAACAACGCTACCCAGCAGATGACTGCTCCCGGTTCAACATTTAAACCTTGTTCCGCTGCATGTGCCCTTGAAGAAGGAATTGTAAACTTAGGAGAAACTATCCGTTGTGAAGGTATATTCGATTATTTTGATGTGCAGAAACAGTGCTGGGTATATCCGGGAGGACATGGGAATCTTAATGTATCCGAAGCTATAGGAAATTCATGTAATGTTTTCTTCTATGAAGTTGGCTACAGGCTCGCTACAAACGGACATACATCGAATTATGACGAAGATGCCGGACTTGCAAGGCTGCAAAAATATGCCGATCTTTTCGGACTAAGTTCCAAGACAGGTATAGAAATGGAGGAAAACACTCCGAAGTTTTCCGACCAGCTGCCGGTTGATTCAGCAATAGGACAGGGCTCACATAACTATACGACGGTGGGATTGTCAAGATATGTTACAACAATAGCGACCAGAGGAACTTGTTACCGTTATACGTTACTTGACAAAGTTGTAAGCCCCGATGGAGCCGTTATTCTGTCAAAATCTCCGGATATTCAGAACAGTGTGCTCTTTGCAGACAGTACATGGGGACAGATATACAGCGGAATGAGGCTTGTTGTGGAAAAAGCGGCTGCTTTTAAAGGTTTTCCCATAAATGTAGCCGGCAAGACAGGGACTGCCCAGACAAGCAAGTCTCGAACAAATCATGCTTTATTTATCGGATTTGCTCCTTATGAAGATCCTGAAGTTACCGTGGCAACGCGTATAGCATACGGATATACTTCTGCCAATGCAGCGCAGTTATCAAAAGATGTACTAAGTTATTATTTTAAGATAGAAGATGCAGATCAGCTTATCAGCGGTGTTGCCGATGAAGCATCAAATGAAATCATTGAAGACTGATTAATAATGTGAGGCGAGAAAATGAAACCTGCTGTTACAATTAAAAGTTTTCCCAACGGATTGAAACTTATACTTAATGATGAAATGCCTTTTGAAGAACTGTATGTCGCATTTGCTCAAAAGCTTATCGAGTCCGACAGATTTTTAGGTGATGCCAGACTTGTAATAACATTTGAAGGAAGAGAACTGAGTGAGCTTGAAGAAAGAGCTCTTATTGAAGCCTTCGGTGAGTATTCACATGTCAATGTTCTGTGCGTTATGGAAAAAGGTAAAAAGCAGAACGAGGTATTTATTCAGGCGGCAAATGCATTCTCGCCAAGTGGTAAAAGCGAAAACTCCTCTGTTTATAAAGGTACTCTTCATGCGGGACAGAATCTTGAGACTGAAGGCAGCATTGTAGTACTTGGGGATGTAAATCCGGGGGCAAGTGTAACCGCAGTCGGTTCGGTTGTAATACTTGGAACCGTTTACGGAGATGTTTCTGCCGGAGTCAAAGGAGATAAGGGCGCGTTCGTCGCAGCACTTGATATTAAGGCTGAGGCTATAAGCGTTTCAGGGATGGAATGTACAATGTTTACTAAAAATGCAGGGTTTTTAAGAAAACTGGCCGGTGCAAAGATAGTTTACATAGGCGAGGAGGGTATCTTATGCGAAGATATTACTAAAGAATTCCTTGCCGAACTTCCGTTTTAGGTGAATTTAATGTTTGAAAACTATAATTTCAAAAAATATGATTTTTTCCTTGTTTTGTTATGCATAGCTATAACATCAATCGGAATCGTATTTATTAAAAGTGCAGATGAATCTTACGTAAGGCATCAGCAGGAAGGCTTTGTTATGGGGCTTGTCCTTATGGTCATTATTTCGCTTGTAAGTTATTCGTTTGTTTTAAAATTTTACTGGCTGATATATGCTGCATCTATTGGTTTACTTATTGCAGTTCAGCTTTTTGGCGATTCCGGTGGCGGTGCACAAAGATGGTTTGAGGTGGGCGGAATAAGGTTTCAACCTTCGGAGATAGTTAAGATTTTGTTGATTTTATTCTATGCCGCGTTTATTATGAAACATAAGGATAACATTAATACTGTTCGTATTATTGTGGCTTGCGTTATCCTTATAATTCCGCCGACTTTTTTGATATTCAATCAGCCGGATCTGTCAACAACGATAATGGTGCTCGCTATATTTGCCGTTGTTATGTTCTTAGGCGGGTTAAGCTGGAAAGTTATTGGTGGGGCATTCCTGATTGGTGTTCCTTCTTTCATACTTGCATTAAGATATTTGATGCGAGATGATGTTCATATTATAAAGGATTACCATAAGGGAAGGATTCTTGCGTGGCTCTATCCCGATGAATATGCAAGTACCGAGGCATACCAGACGCTTAATGCCATCACTGCCATAGGCTCGGGACAGCTTTCCGGCAAGGGCATCAACAATAACGTTGTAGCTTCAGTTAAGAACGGTAATTTCATATCCGCTGCCCACACTGACTTTATATTTGCCGTTATCGGTGAAGAAATGGGATTTGTAGGGTGCTGCCTTGTTATAGGATTGCTGTTTCTTATTGCTATATGGTGTCTTCGGATCGGCCGTAGGGCAAAAGATGTTGCAGGACAGATTATAGCAGGCGGAATGGGAGGACTGATAGGCGTTCAGGCTTTTATAAATATCGGCGTAGTTACGGGATTATTGCCTAATACGGGACTTACATTGCCCTTTGTAAGTTATGGTCTGACAAGTCTTGTCAGTTTATTTATCGGTATAGGATTTGTTTTAAATGTTAAATTGCAATCGCCTGCAGGCGAGTATTTCGAAGGAGAGTTCTGATGAATATTGGCTTGATCGCTCATGAATCGAAAAAGAAACTGATGCAGAATTTTTGTATTGCATACCGTGGAACATTAAGCAAACATAAACTTTGCGCCACCGGAACTACCGGAAGACTTATCGAAGAAGTCACAAATCTTTCGGTTCATAAATATCTTGCCGGAAATCTCGGTGGAGAGCAGCAGATCGGGGCACAAATCGAGCATAACGAGATCGATCTGATGATTTTTTTGCGCGATCCCCTTGCACCTGATATGCATAAACCTGATATTAACTATATTGTTAAGCTTTGCGATATGCATAACATACCGCTTGCTACTAATCTCGCAACTGCGGAACTTCTGATAAAATCACTTGACAGAGGAGATATGGAGTGGCGTGAGATGTATAAATAAAGCAGGATATGCTGTAACCATTGTATTGTTATTTGGTCTTACAGCATGTTCTTCAAAACTTACCATGCCATTTGATCCGGATTCGTCAGAGAATTCGGTAAATATAACATTAACCGGTGGAAATTCCGATATCGAGCCATTTGCGTCGGATATTTGTGTATCGGATAATGATTTTGAGAAAATGTCTCTTGCAATCGATGAAGCTGAAGCCGGAGGCCTTTTTGATGCCACGGCCTGTGAAACGGTTTATGCCAAAAATGTTCACAAGCAGCTTAATCCGGCATCTCTTACAAAAGTAATGACTGCATATATCGCTTTAAAGTATGGTCATCTGGATGATACTCTTACTGCATCTCCCAATGTTCTTATAACCGAATCCGGAGCCCAGCTTCTGGGAATCAAGGAAGGGGATCGCTTAACCCTTGAGCAGGCACTTAACGCATTGCTCCTTTATTCGGCAAACGATGCCGGTGTTTTAATTGCCGAGTATCTTTCGGGAAGTGTTGAGAGTTTTGCTGCCGTTATGAATGATGAGGCTGTAAAACTCGGTGCTACAAACACACATTTTACAAATCCTCACGGACTAACCGATGAAGAGCATTATACAACGGCCTATGATCTTTATCTTATGTTCAATGCTGCAATGCAGTTTGAAGAATTCAGGCGCATCATCAATACCACCGAGTATAAAAGTACCTACAAAGATCGCGAAGGTAATCCCAAAAATATAGAGATATCAACTACCAATGCATATCTAAAAGGAGATATCACTCCACCGGAAGGGGTCAATGTTATCGGTGGGAAAACAGGCACGACCAAGGCTGCGAAAAGTTGTCTTATATTGTTATCTAACGGATCAAACGGACATACTTATATATCAGTGATACTCGGCTCGACCGACCGTGACAGCCTGTATAAAAATATGACTACATTGTTAACCGATATTCACTGAATTTAGTTGTCTTTTAACAGCAAATACACTATAATTAGTTATAACTTTAATAAAGGAGGATCTGCAATGATTCAGCTTATTGTTGGAGCCAAAGGCAAAGGCAAAACAAAACACTTACTTGAAAAGGTGAATAATGCGGTCAAGACCGTGGACGGTAATATTGTCTACCTTGATAAGAACTCAAAGCATATGTATGAACTCAAGAACAGGATCAGGCTTATCAATACTTCCGAATTTCCATTCACATCTACCGATGAATTCTTCGGTTTTCTGTGCGGTATAGTTTCACAGGATCACGATCTTCAGGAAGTATATCTTGACAGTTTTATGGATGTTGCATTTATTAAAGATAAAGGGTGTGTTGAAGGCGTTCTCGACAAATTTGACAAGATAAGTAACCAGTTTGATGTTGATTTTGTTGTCAGTGTCACAATGGAGCCGGATGAGGTCCCCGAAAAATACAAGTCACAGGTTATAGTTGCATTATAATATCTGACCAATACATTCGGAAAGTCCCGGCAAGCCGGGACTTTCCTTAAAGTGTGAAGATGTCTTTCTCAAAGAAGAAAAAACAAAAGCAGGATAATTCAAGGAATCAAAAGATATCGAAGTTTTCCAAGCCGATCACATTTACCCCGGGAGTACTCGTATTCCTGGTTATTTTTGTTTATATAATTATAATGGTTGTGTCATATTTCAGGCAGAGTCATATCACTCCCTATGAAGTAAAGCTTGGCTCTCTGGCAATAAACAATACCTATGATGGTGTAATACTGAGGGATGAAACAGTTATATCAAGTGATTTTTCCGGGTATATCAACTATTATGCCCGGGAATCCGAAAAGGTAAATGCATATTCCATGGTATATACGGTAGACTCTACCGGTAAACTTGCGGAAATGATAGGAGATGAGAGTGCAGAAGAGAACTCCATATCCAATGAGAGCCTTTCCGACATTAAAACAAATATTTCGAATTTTGCCGTTGATTTTAAGCCGGAAAACTATATAGACACATATAATTTTAAATATAATATCGAAGGAGTTGTACTAAAACTTGCCAATACCGCGGTGCTTGCCAATATTGACAAACTGCGTGCAGAAAACTATGCCGATTCCATCGATTTCGGATATGCACCTTCCTCCGGTGTCATCGAGTATTCGACCGACGGGTACGAAGGGCTTACGGCGGAGACCATTACCCCCGAACAGGTAGCAGGGGAAGGATATGAGAAAAACGTACTTCATTCCAATGACCTGATATCCGAAGGGGATAATGCTTATAAACTGATTACAAGTGAATTATGGACCGTGCTTGTCGAAATTGACGAAGAGCGGGCCCAGTCCCTTGAGGACGAAAACTATATCGAAGTTAGATTTCTGAAAAACAATTACACTGCATGGGCTGCGGTAACTGTACTGCGGCAGAATGGCAAGACCTATGCAAAGCTTGATTTTAACAATTCAATGATTACATTTGCATCTGACAGATTTGTTGAAGTCGAGCTGCTTGATAATGCAAGAGAGGGACTGAAGATTCCGAATTCGGCAATAACAGAGCGTACATTCTATCTTATCCCGGAGGATTACCTTACAACCGGAGGCAACTCCAAGGATGAAGGATTTAACAGAGAATCCTACCTTGAGGACGGGACTTTGTCGGCTGAGTTCGTTCCCGCAACGATCTATAACAATGCTGACGGTATGCTGTATGTGGATGAGTCCGTGTTCAAGATCGGTGACTATGTTATCAAACCGGAGACAGGTGAGAGATATGCAATATCAAAACAGGCAAGCCTTATCGGAGTGTATAACATCAACAAAGGGTATGCGGATTTTAAACAGATCACAATTCTTAACCAGAACGAAGAGTATGCAATTGTAAAATCAAACAGCGAATACGGTCTTGCGGTTTATGATTACATCGCCCTTAAAGGTGATTCGGTAACGGAGAACGATTTTATATATGATTAAACGGAGTATGTCATGGTAGAAAAAAACATTTCGGAAGTTAAAAAAAGGATTTCGGAAGCTGCGAAAGCGGCCGGCCGCAATGAAAATGAGGTAACACTTATCGCGGTGTCAAAAACCAAGCCGGTTGAAATGATAAAAGAGGCTTACGATACCGGGATCAGGGATTTTGGAGAAAACAAGGTTCAGGAAATCATGGAAAAATACCCGCTTCTCCCGTCCGATATCAGATGGCATCTTATCGGTCATCTTCAGACAAATAAAGTAAAATACATAATCGATAAGGTATGTATGATCCATAGTGTGGATTCGTTAAAGCTTGCGGAGGAGATCAGCCGGCAGGCTGTTAAACACAATGTGACAGTCGACATACTGATTGAAGTTAATGTAGCCGCTGAAGTGTCAAAATTCGGTGTCAGACCCGAAGAAGCCATTGATTTATGCCGCAACATCAGTACACTTCCCGGAATTCGCATAAGAGGACTTATGACTGTTGCGCCCTTTACATCCGATCCTGAAGAAAACAGACCCGTTTTTTGCGCTCTGCGGCAATTATTTGTTGACATAGACGGGAAAAACATTGATAATGTCTGTATGGACTGTCTGTCTATGGGGATGTCCGGCGACTATACCGTTGCGATTGAAGAAGGGGCTACATTTGTAAGGGTTGGTACTTCGATTTTCGGACAGAGAGATTATGGGGTCGAAAGATAGGAGATTATTATGGGTTTACTGGACAAGATGCTCGGCGCTATGAAATATGACGACGAGGATGAGTACGAAGACGATTATTACGATGATGATTATGATGACAAAAGTTCATCTCGCTTAGTGAATAAAAGAGCTGTAAAATCACAGACGCTCAACGATGATGAGGATGATGCCAAGTCAAAGGCACCTGCAAGATCCACTCCGAGAAACGGCAGGAACCGTATGATGAGTAACGGAATGGAGGTTTGTGTTATAAAGCCCACATCCGTGGAAGATGCGAGAGAGATCACAGATACACTTCTCGATAATCATACGGTTTTACTGAATATGGAAGGTCTTGACGTCGATATGGCACAGCGTATCATTGATTTTACAAGCGGCAGTACCTATGCGATCGGCGGTAATCTTCAGAAAATATCCCATTATATATTTATTTTGACACCGAAGAATGTAGATGTATCGGGGGATTTTCAGGAGATCTTATCCGGAGCCTTCGATGTTCCGGCACTGAACAACAAATTCTAGTACAAAAGCTTCCGATAAACAGTCGGAAGCTTTTTTTGAGGTTAATATGGACGCACTTAATATTTCATACAAAAACACGGGAAGCTATCCTGTTGTTATCGAAAAGGATTACAGCAGTCTTTGCTCATATATCTCGGAGATGTTTCCGCAACTTAAACGTATATGTATCGTAACCGATACGAATGTTTCGGGATTATATCTTGATAGTATAAAATCTGCCCTGTCTGATTGCTGTGAGGTTGTGACCGAATATATATTCGAAGCCGGAGAGTGTTCCAAAACACTTGATACGGTAAAGGCCTGCTACGATAAACTTCTGGCAAATGATTTTAACCGGAGGGATCTTATTATAGGTCTCGGAGGAGGCGTAACCGGGGATGTGGCCGCATTTATCGCGTCATCATATATGAGAGGCTGCAGATTCGTTAACCTTCCCACATCCCTTCTGGCAATGGCGGATTCTTCCGTGGGCGGAAAATGCGGGGTAGATTACGACAGATATAAGAACATAGTAGGCAGTATATATATGCCCAGCCTTGTATATGCTGCAACCGATGTATTAAAAACCCTTCCCGACCGTGAGTTTTCATCGGGAATGGCTGAAATCTTAAAGGCCGGACTTATAAGGGATGGGGTATTCTACGAGTGGCTAATAACGAATTTTTCGGAAATAATGGACAAGGATGCCGAAGCGCTTAAGTACATGCTTGATAAGGCTGTATCGATCAAGCAGTACTACGTTACAAAGGACCCTTATGAAGAGGGGGACAGGATGATATTAAACTTCGGTCATACTATAGGTCATGCCCTTGAAAAATTCTTTGATTTCAAATATCTCCACGGCGAGTGTGTTGCTCTCGGTATGGCAGCCGCGGCTTATATCTCCTATAAGAGGTCAATGCTCAGCAATGAGGAGTTTTATGAGATAAGAGATATGTTTGTACCCTTTGACCTGCCTATAAGCCTTGAACCCTTTGAAATCGAAGGCGTATATTCCAATATCGGTCACGATAAAAAGAACACCGATACCGGACTTAAGTTTATATTGCTTAAAAAGATCGGAAAAGCCGTCATTGTAAATGATGTTTCCGAAGATGAAATCAAAGAGGCGATCAAAAATCTGATCGTAGAATGGGACTGACATGAATACAAAGATAAAAAGATGCTTAATAGACATAGTGCTTTTCATATTGCTGATCGTTCTCGACAGAATTACGAAAATATGGGCTACAAGCAGGCTTATGAATAAAGATGCTATTCCTTTGATTCCCGGGGTGCTGGAATTATATTATCTTCCCAACGGCAACACGGGGGCTGCTTTCGGGCTGCTTATGGGCCATAGATCACTGTTTTTGTTTATAGCTGCGGTTGTAGTTGCCGCTATAGTTTACATAATATGGAATATGCCTGACCACAAAAAATACAAATTCATGGAAATACTCATGGTTTTTATTGCTGCAGGCGGTGTGGGAAATATGATAGACAGACTCATGCAGGGCTATGTTGTTGATTTTATATACATATCCTTGATCAATTTCCCCATATTTAATGTGGCCGATATGTATGTCAGCGTATGTACGGTGATACTTGCGATCTTCATGCTGTTTAAGCTCAAGGAAGAGGATTACAATTATCTTGAAAGCTCCCTTAAGGCACCGTTTTCAAAAAATAAGGACAAAAATCACGAAACATGAAGGAATATCTGCTTGGCGTAGAAGAGGATATGGAAAATGAAAGGATCGACAAGTTCGTAACATATGCGCTTGCCGATTTTTCACGTTCATATATACAAAAAATCATTGAGTCAGGTGATCTTACTGTAAACGGCAAAACCATCAAGCCAAGTTACAAAGTGAGGAATAAAGATTCAATAGTCGTCAGGTGCGACAGCGTTATACCGGACATTAACCCTGAGGATATCCCTCTTGATATACTGTATGAAGACGATGATATTCTTGTGGTAAACAAGCCCAAAGGTATGGTTGTTCATCCTGCTCCGGGACATTATGAACATACTCTTGTAAACGCGGTAATGTACCACTGCCGGGACCATCTGTCCGGAATAAACGGGGTTATGAGGCCGGGAATAGTCCACAGGATAGACAAGGATACAACAGGGTCGCTGATCATATGTAAAAACGATAAAGCCCATGAAAGCATTGCCGCACAGCTGGAGAAGCATTCCATAAACAGGGAATATCTGGCTATAGTAACAGGTGTTATTGATGGTGATGGGGTAATTGATAAGCCTATAGGAAGATCCACATCCGACAGGAAGAAAATGTGCGTCAATCCTTCCGGCAAGAGAGCTGTTACCCATTATGAAGTCATTAAGAATTTTGAACATTTTACGCTTATCAAATGCCGGCTTGAAACAGGCAGAACCCATCAGATAAGAGTTCATATGGCTTCCATCGGCCATCCGGTTGCCGGCGATACCGTTTACGGGAACGGTGTTAAAACCCCGGTAGATACACAGGGGCAGGCACTTCACGCCTACATGATAGGCTTCATCCATCCGACCACAAAGGAATACATTGAGCTTACGGCTCCGGTTCCCGAATATTTTAATTTGTTCATTAAATTGTGCGAAAAAGTTTAGTAAAACTTCACAGAAAATATAGATATCAGAAGAGATTTGTGGTAGAATATGTCATTATATGCGAACTCATATAATAAATAAAAAACGGAGGGTTACTTATGAGTGAAGAGAACAAAACAACAAATCCTTACACCGGCACATCAAAACTTACAGACTACGATGTGACATCAATGCTTGAGAACGTTAAAGACGGTGATATGCAGGTTATCGCACGTCTTATCGTTGAAATGAAAAACGAGAACGAGCGTGCCCAGAAACGTGTTAAGCTTCAGAGCCTATTCTCATTATGCGCTTCCGTTCTTTGTCTGATCCTTCTGATCGTTATGCTTGTTACGATCAAGAAGTTCATTCCTCAGGTTGAAGGCGCAGTTGCCAATGCCAATGAACTCATCCTTTCGGTGAGCGAAGAGGTATCAAATGTTTCTGCTGTTGTTGAGGATGCCACAGCCATAATCGATCAGGCCGGCGAGACAATGACAGTTGCCAGCAAAGCCATTACAGATGCAAGCGAAGTTATATCGGGTGTTAACGGCATGATGGGTGAAGTACAGTCTGTTGTTACCAATCTTGACAAGTCAACCAAAGAACTTGCCGCTATCGATATCAACGATATGCTTGATAATGTCAACGGTCTTGTTGAAACAAGCGAAAAGAGTCTCACAGAGACAGTTGAGAAGATTGATAATATCGATCTTGAGTCACTTAACAAAGCCATCAAGGATTTAACCTCAATAATCTCTCCGTTGGCTAAGCTGTTCAGAAGATAATATTTATTACAAAAATTATATTTAAGAAGGTTAATTTATGATTGGCGCTGATGCAATCGTAAAATGCCTGGAAAAAGAAGGGGTAACAACGCTGTTCGGATATCCGGGAGTGGCGATTTGCCCCTTCTTTAACAGCATTTTAAACACTAAAATCGAATCAATACTTGTAAGGAGCGAGCAGAACGCTGCCCATGCCGCAAGCGGGTATGCAAGAGTTACCGGTAAGCCCGGGGTGTGCGTGGCTACAAGCGGTCCCGGAGCAACCAATCTGATTACGGGAATAGCTACCGCATATGCCGATTCAATTCCCCTTATCTGTATAACCGGGCAGGTTGATTCATCTCTTCTCGGAGGAGATGTATTCCAGGAGGCGGATATTACGGGAGCTGCGGAAAGCTTCGTTAAATACAGTTATCTTGTTAAGGATGCAAATGATATCCCGCGTATAATGAAGGAAGCATTTCACATTGCCACAACAGGCCGAAAGGGGCCTGTACTTATCGATGTTCCCATAGATATCCAGAACAAGACAATTTCAGGCTTTAAATATCCCGAAGAGGTTAATATGAGAACATATAAACCAACCATAAAGGGGCACGCCGTACAGCTTAAAAAGGTTATTAATGAGCTTCAGAAGGCAAAAAAGCCTGTTATACTTGCCGGCGGCGGAGTTATTCTATCAGGCGCGCAAAAAGAGCTTCGGGATTTTTCACATAAGTACGGAATCCCCGTAGTTACCACAATGATGGGCATAAGTTCCATCCCTTCTGATGATCCGCTCTATTACGGAATGATCGGTAATAACGGAAGGTCATATGCTAATTATGCCATGGCAGAATCGGATCTTCTCATTGTCATCGGAGCAAGAATAGCCGACAGAGCTGTATCTTCTCCTGATCTTGTGGCAAAAGATACGGTTCTGATTCACATTGATGTAGATCCTGCCGAAATAGGTAAAAATGTGGGCCCTACAATTCCGCTTGTTGGTGATATCAAGCATATTTTCAGTGATCTGTCCAAAGACAACGCTGTATGTGATTTTACGAAGTGGGTAAGTGAGTTGAACGAGTGCAGGTCACAATCCAAGCCCAGAAAATCACCGCGGAAGAGTTTTGTAGATCCGGCTGCGTTTATTACGTCTCTTTCTTCAAAACTTGGCAACAATGACGTATATGTTGCCGATGTAGGCCAGAACCAGATGTGGTCATGTATGTACTATATTGCCAAATCGGGAAGATTTTTAACAAGCGGCGGCATGGGTACAATGGGATATTCGATTCCCGCAGCCATAGGAGCCAAAAAGGCTGACATGAAGAGAAATGTTGTGGCTGTATGCGGTGACGGATCATTCCAGATGTCCATGAACGAGCTTGCCACCATGGTTGAGAATAAAATACCGATTAAAATTGTTGTGTTCAATAACGGTTATTTAGGGCTTGTAAGGGAATATCAGCACAACACTTACAAGGCCAATTATTCAATGGTAAATCTCGGCAGTGTACCGGATCTGTCCAAGATTGCAGAGGCTTATAACATACCGTTTATACGCATGAATAACGGAAAAAACATGGATGAAGTGATTGATAAGTTCCTGTCCGAAAAAGGGTGGGGCCTTATGGAATGTATGCTTGATCCAATGGATACCGTAAAATAAGTAAAGGTGGATAGTAAAGGTGGATTATGAAAAGGTTATATTCAATCCTTGTAGAAAACAGATCGGGGGTACTTGCAAAGGTCTGCGGACTGTTTGCCAGAAGAGTGTTCAATATCGATTCTCTTGCCGTAGGGGAGACCGACGATCCCAAGGTGTCATGCATTACGATCCTAAGCTCGGGTGATTCAACTACATTAGAGCAGATCGAAAAACAGCTCAACAAAAAAATCGATGTTATCAAGATCAAAACATTTTCCGAGGAGGAGAGTGTTTCAAGAGAACTGATGCTTGTCAAGGTCAGATACACCAAGTCAAACCGCCGTGAAATAATGGAGGTTTGCGAGATACTGGACGCGAAGATCGTTGATATGTCCAAAAACATGATGATGATCCAGATATGTGATACTCCCGAGAAAACAGATCTTCTCATCAGAATGCTTCAGGATGTGGCCATATTGGAGGTTGCCCGTACAGGGACCCTTGCCCTTCAAAAATGTTCGCTTTCGGGCTGATGATTCATTGACAACAAAAAATCAAAAAGATACAATAAATCTCGGATTGCTATAGATTAAGGAGACATTATTGTTATGATAAGAGTTATTCAGCTCATAGTAGACAACACTTCCGGTGTACTGTCGAGAATTTCAGGTCTGTTTTCCAGACGTGGCTACAATATTGAAAGCATTACAGCCGGAATAACCGCAGATCCAAGATACACTAGGATAACCATTGTTACAAGCGGTGATGAAGACATTCTTGAGCAGATCGAAAAACAGGTAGGAAAGCTCATTGACGTAAGGGATATAAGGGTTTTGGAGCCCGAAGATTCCGTTTACAGGGAACTGGTTCTTATCAAAGTTAAGGTTGGAGAAGAAAAGAGACAGGCACTTATAACGGTATGCGATGTATTCAGATCCAAGATCATTGATATCACGAAAGATTCAATGATAATCGAACTTACGGGAACCCAGTCCAAGATCAACGCTTTCATCGAACTGCTTCAGGACTACGAGATACTTGAAATCGCAAGAACAGGTATAGCCGGCCTTCGCCGCGGCAGCGACGGGGTTGTTTATTTATAAGGAGGAAAAAAAATGCAAAGAATTTTTTATCAGGAAGATTGTAATCTGTCAATGCTCGACGGGAAGACCATAGCCGTTATAGGTTACGGAAGCCAGGGACATGCACATGCTCTTAACGCCAAAGAGTCAGGCTGTAATGTAATAATCGGTCTGTACGAAGG
>DGUG01000123.1 GCA_002394535.1 Lachnospiraceae bacterium UBA4316 | reverse complement strand
GTTGTCGTGTTCCAGCCGGAACTGCGCAAGGCTTTGGAACAACTTGGAAGGCGAAAGGTCTTGTCTTCGTTATTCCAGTTTGATAACAGGGTTTCCGGAGAACGGTTTTCGGATGAAACCATTAACGAGATAGCCAGAGGTTCCTTTGAGATGGGAAGAGCCAAGACGGGTGCGCTCATTGTTATAGCCCAAAACGATCCGCTGACTGATTATGAAAAAACAGGAATAATGCTGGACTCTGCGATTTCGAGCCAGCTTCTCATAAACATATTCGAGCATAATACCCCTCTTCATGACGGAGCAGTAATTGTCCAGGGGAACAGAATAGTGGCAGCTACATGCTACCTTCCCCTTTCGGAAAATATGGAACTTTCGAAAGAACTCGGAACCAGACACCGTGCGGGGGTCGGTATATCGGAGGTAACCGACTCTATGACAGTTATCGTTTCTGAAGAAACGGGAAGAGTGTCAGTCGCCTATGAAGGGGAACTGACAAGAAATGTTGATATGGACGAACTGAAGGAAATGCTTCGACGCGTTCAGGGTAAGACCTACGAAGAAAAGAAGTCATTTCGATTGTTTAAAAGGAAGGCCGAAAAATGAAAAAACTACTCACAAAAAATCTCGGCCTCAAGATAATATCCGTTCTGGCGGCCTTTATTCTCTGGCTCGTGGTTGTAAATGTTGATGATCCGATAATCAGTAAGACATATACAGGGGTGCCTGTAGAAATTCTTAACGGGGATGTTCTTTCGGAACAGGGAAAGTGCTATGATGTTTTGTCTGATTCGGCGACAATAAATGTTGTAGTTACGGCACACAGATCGGTTCTTGACGGGATGAGCAGGGATTATATCAAAGCAACCGCTGACCTTAAACAGCTGACGACTCTCGACACGGTGCCTATTGAGGTCAGAAGTACCAGATTTTCCGATAGGATTGATTCTGTCACTACAAGGAATTCCAGTGTTAAACTTAAGATAGAAAACCTTATTAAAAAGGAAGTGACCGTGGCAATCGGTTACGAGGGTTCACCTGCCGATGGATACATTTTGTCCGGAGTGGAAAGTCCCCTGGCCTCTGTTGTTGTCAGCGGACCGGAATCGGTTGTGTCCCAGGTTTCAAGAGTGATGGCATCCGCGGATATTACAGGTGTTAGCCGTGACCTTACTGTGACTGAACCGTTATATCCGTACAATTCAGAAAATGAACAGATCGAAGATGACAGGATTACGCTTTCAAGAACCGTAACGGAGATCAAATATATCATATATGCGACGAAGACAATACCGATTTCAAGCGGGTATTCTGGAACCCCTGCTGCCGGATACGGGGCTACCGGGTCGGTTATAACAGAACCTTCAAGTGTTGTTATAGCCGGAAAAGGAGAAAACTACGATGATATGGATGTTGTATATGTTTCTCCCGATGAAGTTCTGGTAGATGGTGCTTCCTCAGATATTCAGACAGAGGTTAACATTTCCGATTACCTTCCGACAGGCGTGATATTTGCGGACCCTGAGTTTGACCCGAATGTCAAAATCACAATCGGGATTGCTCAGAATCAGCGTAAAATCATAGATGTTCCACTTTCCAATATTACAGTTGAAAATGTTCCGGAAGGATATGATGTCAGCATAGTGGATATAGGTGCTACTTTCCCTGTGGAAATTCAGGGTATAGGGGATGCATTCGACAGATACAGCGGTGATCTTGCGATAGGAAAAATAGATGCGACGGCGCTTGTCCCGAGAAATACCCCTTTGCCGGAACATGAAGGAGTTCCGATAACGGTCGGTGAGAATGATGGAACGGTTGAATTCGACTTTCCTTCGGGTGTATCGGTTATTAACCCGGTAACCCTGATGGTAGTTGTGAATCATGTCGGGAACAATTCCGGAGAACAGACTCCGGTTGTGGTTTTGGATGAATAGTGCTATAATCAGTCCGTTAGGGGTATCATTTTCAGAATGGAGGAAGTTGCTCTTATGGTTAGTCAGAGGGTCGTTATCAAGAACCCTACGGGTCTGCACTTAAGACCGGCCGGAATACTTTGCAAAGAGGCAATGAAGTATAAATCTTTGATCACGTTTTCTTTTCGTGAGAGTACCGCAAATGCAAAAAGCGTGTTAAGCGTGCTGGGAGCTTGTGTCAAATGCGGTGATGAGATTGAGTTTGTCTGTGACGGAGATGATGAGTCGGAAGCATTGCAGGCACTGATAAATGCGGTAGATAGCGGTTTAGGTGAATAATGATACGGCTCCGCGGTAGCGGAGCCTTTTTTATGGTATATTTCAAATGGATATCATAAGACAGATATTATCAAACAAAATACTTGTAACAGCTTTTGCAGGTTATTTTACAGCCCAGATCATAAAGTCTTTGATCGAGGGTATAATGGATCATACATTCAGTTTTTCAAGACTCCTTACCGGAAACGGTGGTATGCCGAGTTCTCATGCGTCTACGGTTACCGCTCTTGCCACAATGACGGCGTTTACGGATGGAGTGGGTTCTTTTCAGTTCGCGTTTTCTGTTATTTTTGCTATAGTCGTTATGGTGGACGCCAGCGGCGTCAGAAGGGAGACCGGGAACCAAGCCGTTATTCTTAATGAACTGATGGAGTATTTTGCAAAACTCAAGGATAATCCTCCCAGGTTTTCGCATGATAAATTAAAAGAACTGATTGGTCACACACCCCTGCAGGTACAGACCGGTGCTGCATTGGGTGTTGTAGTCGCTGTCCTCATTCATTTTTTCTGGAAGTAATCCGCTATAGCCATTTCCCATGGAGCAAAATTATAACCGCCGGTCAGTTTGAACATGTAATTCTCAAGAACAGAGTAGTGCGGCCTGTCGGCGGATGCGGGATTCATTTCTTTGTATTGCCTGCTTGTTACAGGTGTAACAACCGTATCTTTTCCTGCAAGTCGGAATATTTCCTTTGCAAAATCGGCCCAAGAGCATTGTCCTTCGCATGTTCCGTGAAATAGTCCGTAGTTTTCGGTAGAGATAAGAGATCTAATGGCTTTAGCAAGTTCGTCGGCACTTGTAGGTGACCCTACCTGATCATTTACAACAGTTATATTACTGTGATTTTCGGCGAGACGGAGCATTGTACCGACAAAGTTTTTACCGTCACCGTACAGCCATGCCGTACGTATTATGAAGAAACGGTCGGCAAACTGTTTTACAAAATTCTCTCCGGCAAGTTTTGTTATTCCGTACATTGCTTTTGGCGCAGGAGTGTCAAATTCGGTATAAGGCTTTGTACCGTCACCTGCGAACACGTAATCCGTGGATATGTGTACGAGTTTGGCACCGGTTTCGGAAGATGCAATGGCCAGATTCCGTGGACCTATTGCATTTATCCTGTGAGCGGCATCGATTTGGACTTCGCAGGCATCAACATTTGTATGTGCAGCGCAATTGATGATAGCATACGGCTTAATTTCACGGCACAATTCTATAACGGAGTCAAGGTCGGTAATATCAAGATCAGTTATTTGGGGAACACCGAAATCGGTATTAACGAGTTCGTAATCGGTATTTTTGCCAAGCAGTGAATTAATTGCACGACCCAACTGGCCGTTGCTTCCTGTAACAATTATCTTTTTCAAAAGAGATTTCCTCCTGTCTCCGTTTTGCCTACAACTACAAAATATAGTATACTTATCATTGTTTTTAATTGCAATTGATAATGTGAAAATCGAAGTTTAAAAATTATGTTTATTTTTCCTGACAAGACAGAAGACAGATACATAACAGCGATGACGGATTATTGCATTTGTGCCTGCCTGTCTATTATAGTAATTGCTTTTGTCCTATATGGGATATATTTGCTTGTCCGTAAGAGAGAGGGGAAAGGTCGACCTCTTTTTGAAGTGATAAAATGCGGTCTTTTATATCTGCCTGTTATGTTTGCCGCGCTTGCGATAAAGCTTCCGGGCGGTTATCTTACGAATGACGAGTACTCGATATTTAACAGTGCTACCAATCTTATACATGATACGTGGTTCAATTATATGACCGTGTATTATTATATAGTTTCAATCATGTTGATTCCATTGCAATATGGGCCGATAATAGCAAAAGTTATCATAGAATTCTTTGTTGTGGGCTATTGTGTATACCGGACTAAGCAGTACTACGGAAGGCGAGCGGGAACCGGTATGTATATTTTGTTTCTTTTGTATCCGGTAATTGCATATACAACAAGCGCTCACAGACTCCCTGTATATTTCCTGATTTATCTGGCGGTTTTTACTAAACTGTTGTTTGACTATCTTGAAAAAAAGAACCCGGACGGATCGATTGTATTTGTGATTGTAGCCGGAGCGGTACTTACCCAATGGAGAACCGAGGGTATATATCTGCTTATCCTTATTCCCATATTGCTTCTGATCGTTTATCCTCCGCTAAGAAAACCGCAAAAGGTGATTACGCTTATTGCAGCGTATTTTCTTGTCCAGTATATATTGTGGATACCGCAGAACGGTGCCCTTTCATCAAATCTTAACGGGGCTGCAAACGACAGGATGAAACCTTTTTATGCATATACGATCACAAATATGTACAGGAACGGACTTGATACTGAAAAAAATGCTGCCGATTTGGCAATCGTGGACAGATATCTGTCGCTTGATGCCATAAAAGCAATTAATGACCATTATGGAGACATCAATTATGAGGATGTTCTGATTCTGTATGCGGATGGGTTTGTCGGGGTCAGAGAAGACGCCGGTGATAAGGAGTTCTATGAATATTCGGAGGCCCTCAAAAGAATATTTATTAATAATCCGGGCGTGTTTATCAGGACGAGATGGGGTGCATTTTGCTATGCGGCAACCCCCTACGGTATAGTATTCCCGGGAGGAGGAATCAGGGGATTCGTATCATTTGCGGTCAGTCTTGTTAAAACAATCACCTATAACCTGTTTATACCTGTGCTGTTTGCTCTTGGTTCACTCATTTTCAGCCTTATCAGAAGAAAATGGTATAGCTTTTTCGTATTCGGAGGCCTTATGGCACATTGGTTTATAGTGTTTATACTTGCTCCGGCTTCCTATTTTAAATACTATTTTCCGATTTATATAGTGTCGTATTTTTACGCGATACTAATCCTTATCAGGCTCATTCTTTGCAAGGATAAGGACAAATTGTATCCGGTGGTGTGATATATGGTAAGAGAACTTCTCGGAGAATTGTATAGTCTGTACAGGGAGTACACAGGTACGGGGTCCATAATTGTATTGTTTATTCTCTCTGCTATTGTGCTGGAAAAAAGTGATAAAGACCGGCACAAAAAACCGGTGTATCTGTCTGTTTTGGGAACAGTCGGGTGTGCTGTGTCTGAGATCATAACCAGACTTTCCGGTGTATCTGCGGTGTTTGCAGCCGCAATATGTATACTGGCAGTTGCCGTGTCAGGTTCGAACGTATTGTCTGCCGGCATGAACAGCAGGGCGGAAAATGTTATGCACCTACCGGCAAATCTTGTGGAATCGATGGATGTTATTTTAAATGAATCGGATACTCCCGGAATATTAACTATGCCGGATTGGAATCTGTATTTTGAGAGTTATTCATCGGATTTTACAGTTGTAACCGAAAGCAATTTGAACGCTGAACTCTCCAAGACGCATCCTGACATGAAAAAAGTGGCCCAGGCTGCTCACGAGTGCAATTGTGAGTATGTAGTAATATCAAGCGATATATGGCCCGAGGTACCTATCACAGAGTTTGGATATGAGCTTATGTACGAAACTGACGGGTGTGTCGTGTACAAGGAGGTGAAGACTCCTTGATACAGAAAGCCGTTGCTTCTTTTATCGTTTTTTATCTTATTGCGTTCTTCATTGGCGGGTGGGGTGATATTATCCTTGACTCTTTCGGTGCTAAATGCTCAATCCGATTCAGGATAGCATTTGGCGGATGCCTTATGATGCTCCTCGGAATGTTTGCCTGCTTCGTGGGATCACTGTTTGGGATGTCGACAACGCTGTTCATATTCCTTACTGCGTTCGCCATTTCGCTTATCGGCATATTAGGCGTCATAGCCCGAAAACGACTTGGCATCCGCATCATCTATGAGACGGACAGGGGCTTAAGGCTGCCGGATATTGTATGTCTGTGCATTGCGGCGGTTATTGTAGTATATCAGATTTATGCGGTAATACATAATCAGAGTGACAATCCACAGGTGCTTCGGGGATTGGGCATAGCAACAGTTGTATATGATACAGGGCGCCTTTTTGTGGCAGAACCGGTAAATCTGTTTATAGGAGCGGTATCAGCTGCCATTCGTGTCCACCCCCTTGCTTTTATATACGGGATAATACCTGTACCGCTTATACTTTTGTACTATCTGTGCAGTTTCGAGGCGGTGCGGACGGTATGCGGGACATGGCATAAAACAGTAATAGCTTTTATGACTGTTGTCATGCTGAATACATGGGGATATCAATCCGAAAAACTGATACCGGTAACTCTTCTTCTTTCCTGGTTTGGATTCGGGGTATTCCTGGTTCACGGAGTACTTAACGTTTCGGCTGTCATTCTTATACGATACCTGCAAACAGCAAGACAAGGCGTGAATATTGAAGAAGAAAACGAAAATGAAGATGAGTATTCGGAGGAGTGGGATATGAAAAAACATAAAATTGTGAATGCAAGAAATCTTGCAATAGGACTCGGAGCGCTTGCCCTGATACTTGTTATGACCGTATTTGTGCTGAATAATAAGATAAACAGGTTGTATGCCGCTACAGTCAATCTGCAGGAAGATATGAACAGCAGGTGCAGCATTTATGAGTTTAAACCTGACGGGGATGTATCGGAAGGATATCTGATCAAGGATAGTGACGGAAAGATAACGTTTATCGGCGGTGGAGGAGAAGAAAATGCCGACGCGCTGGGCACTTTCCTTGAAAAATACGGAAACAACGTGGAAAACTGGTATGTATACGGCAATGATGACGAGGATGCCGGTGCACTGAAGGCTCTTGTTTCTGAAGGGGTTGTATCTCCGGATAATGTGTACGTAACGGAAAGAAAAGAGATAAAAGAGTTTAAATGATCATATTAAAAGCAATATGCGTACTGATGCTTAATTTCATAATGTATATGGCTTTCGGAAGCTTCTTTGCAGTCCGGAAAAACATCAAATGGTCGGCCACACTTACGATAACCGTAGGATTTTTTGCCTACTATGCTCTTTTTGCGGTTATTACTCTTCCGGTCATGTTCACCTACCGGCCGTTATCACTTCTTGGGAAGATATGGATGGTCCTGTGCATATCGGTACTTGTGTGTTCGGTTGTGTTGTTCGGAAAACCGTGGGCTGCAAAAATCGCGGAAATCATAAATGATATATGGGATAACAGATATTTCTGGCTGGGAGTCTGCACGGTTACCGTATTAGCGACGGTTGCAGTCGCGATAACCTACAGTTTCACGCTGGATGCGGCATATTATGTAGCCAATGTAACGACTAATGTTGATACAAACATGATAAATGTATATGACCCGTTTACAGGGAATTGGCAGGATCATTTTGAACTCAGATATGTTTTTGCTACATATTCGGTAAATGACTCGGTAATATGCCAAATAACAAAACTTCCTGCTCTCGTGCAGACCAAAGTGGTTATGTCATCGACGGTAATGATTATGGTTAATAGCCTGTATGTTATGATAAGCAGATATTTTCACAGAGACCTCAGGCGTGCATTTTTGATGTATATCCTCACGATGCTTGTAAACTGCATGTTTATCAGTATTTATACTGCATCTAATTTTCTGATGACGAGAACATATGAGGGAAAATCAATCGTCGGAAACATATCTCTCATAATCATATTTGTTTTATATTTGCTGCTTGTATCCGACAGTCATCCAAAAGGTCTCTTTATAATGCTGTTTGTTATCTGTATGGGAACCGCAACTATCAGTTCCACGGCAAATATGGTGATACCGACGGAGGTTGTAGCGCTGTTTGCACCTTATGCCTTTATGAAAAAGAAGCCGCAGATACTTGTAAAAGCTTTGATATGTATTTTACCCGAAATCCTGATGATGCTTGTATATGTTATGTATGTTAAAGGCTATTATGCCATATATACATATCCGAGGTAGAAATGTGGGAGTGAACGTATTTGAAAACGGAATAGGGTATCTGACAAAATGCCTGTCCCTTTACAATTCGGGCACGGGATACTTTGTTATGTATCTTTTTGCTGTTTTGTATATTCTGATAAAAGGAGAACGGCGTGAAAAGGAGATTTTTCTTCCGGGCACGGCTGTACTTCTGGTTACGGTATTTAACCCGGTCGTTCCGCTGATTCTCGATAAGATTTTTGATGTAAACAATGAGTACTACCGGCTGTTTTGGATAGCTCCGGTCGTAATCATCGTGCCTTATGTCATTACCGTTATTGTATGTGAAATGCCAAAGGGCAGGGCACGCTCGCTTGTAGCATTTCTTTTGGCTTTAGCGTTGTTGTTCGGTGGAAATTTTGTGTATGCTAAGGGTTTTGATCTTGCGGAAAATATATATAAGATACCGGATGAACTTATTGAGATATCGGAAATGATACATGAAGATTCACCGAACGAATATTCAAAGGCATATTTTGAGTATGAGTATAACATGGAGATCAGGCAGTATGATCCCAAAATGCTGCTGACCGTTGACAGGGAAGATTATCTTTATGCCATGAATTATTCATATACCGATGAGATGATTTCGGACGAGGAAAGACCGGTGAACAGGATTCTGGCATTGCTTGTAAGAAACCAGAGAGTAGAAGAAGAGGCCTTTGTTGATTCACTTGAGAAAACCGGTACAGAGTATATCGTTCTTACGGCCGGACATCCGCAGATTCCGTTTATCAGACGGGCAGGTCTGTATGAGATAGGAAGGATTGGTACGAAGATTATATTCAAGTACGATCTTTCCGACCCCTCTGTATTCGAGCTCGTTGATTACAGCAATGTGGAGCATAGATTCAGTTATAGGAGACTCAAATGAGACTGACGGTTTTTACTCCTACATACAACAGAAGAGAACTTCTCACTCGTGCATACAATAGCCTTGCAAAACAGACGGTCAAGGATTTTGAGTGGTTGATTGTTGATGACGGTTCTGACGATAACACCGAAGATGCCGTCAAGAACTGGATCGATGAGGGAATTATCCGAATCCGGTATGTTTACAGGGAAAACGGTGGGAAAATGCGTGCCCATAACACCGGGTGTGATATTGCCCGAACGGAACTGTTTGTCTGTCTTGATTCGGATGATTATTTTGTTAATACAGCCGTTGAAGAACTTCTTGAAGCATATGACAAAGCATCACATTCCAATCAAACCGGCAAACCTTTAGGTGGTGTGGTTGCTCATAAAGGATGCACGGATGAGAAACTGCTTGGAAATAAGAGTTTTCCTGATGTAGAATATTCCACATTGTACGGACTGTATCTAAAAGGTTTTAGCGGTGAGACTACATTAATGTATAAAACAGAGGTTTTGAAACGCTTTCCTTTTCCCGAAATCGAAGGTGAAAAGTATGTACCCGAAGACTATATTTATGATAAAATAGACGAGGTATGTGTGTTGGCTGTTTTGCCCAGAATAATTACTGTGTGCGAGATAACAGACAGCGGATACACCGAGTCGGTAAAAGCGTTGAAACATGAAAATGTAAATGCCTTTTACCTATTCTATGAGCAGAGAGCCTTTATTACACCACCCGGATTACTTAAATTAAAGTATCTGGCGCGTTATATTATATATGCAAAACGGTCAAACAGACCGATTTTTGCAGGCAGCCGTCTGGGGAGTTTGAACTTGCTTGCAGGATGTATTTATGCCGGCTTTCTGCTTCTTTTAAATAAGGAGTAGTCTGTTTTGAATCGAAAACAGTTTCAGAAAAGGTCATATTTGTTTGCTACATCACTTTTGATACTGGCTATGGAAACCGGAATAATGCTGTATGTCTGGTACTGGCATTACAATACCGGCATCCCCAAGGCATTTTACTTTTGGGGTCATGTTTTCATAGCGGTGGTATATTTTGTGATTTTGTTATTTGCTTCCGTTATGTACGGTGGTCTTAAGATCGGTTCTTTCAGGATGATTGAACTTACCCTTTCCCAGGGCTTTGCGACTCTTGTTACGAATATACTGTTTTATGGTATAATCTGTCTTCTTTCTTATCGTTTGCCCACAATAATTCCTCTTTTTATCGGAATGGTTGTACAGTGCTTTATCGTAGGCCTATGGATAATTGCCGCTACTTTGGGATTTAGGGCTCTTTTTCCGCCGGTGGACGTGCTGCTTATATATGGCGGAAAGAGCCACAACATCATTATTGAAAAGTTCAGAACAAGAAGGCATCAGTTTACTGTTACAAAAGCAATGAGCGTTTCCGGCAATATGGAAGGGATTTATGAAGAAGTTCCGAAACACGAGGCGGTTATGCTGTGGGATATTCCGAACGAACAGAGGAATAACGTGTTCAAATGCTGTTATGAGAACGATGTTGATATATATGTGAGCCCCAAGATTATGGATATTGTGCTTAAGGGGTCACAAAACCTTCATCTGTTCGATACACCTCTTTTATTTACGAAGAGTGATCCGATAGAAGCGGAGCAACGAATGGTAAAGCGACTGTTTGATATTTTTGCTTCGGTTGTCATGATTCTGATAACGTCTCCGATTATGCTGGTTACTGCTGTGGCTGTAAAACTGTGTGACGGTGGAAGTGTTTTTTATAAACAGATCAGGTGTACAAGAGGAAACAAGGAATTTAAGATAATTAAATTCAGGAGTATGATCGAACATGCCGAGGAGGATGGCAGGGCAAGGCTTGCATCCAAGAATGATGACCGGATAACACCGGTCGGGCGGATAATTAGAAAACTTCGTATAGATGAGCTCCCACAGTTGTTTAACGTTATAGCCGGTGATATGTCTCTGGTGGGTCCACGGCCCGAACGTCCGGATATCATTGAAGAATATACAAAGATGATGCCGGAGTTTTCATACAGAACAAAAGTAAAAGCAGGAATAACGGGATATGCCCAGGTATATGGGAAATATAACACAAGACCCTACGATAAACTTAAACTTGATCTGTTTTATATAGAGAATTTTTCAGTATGGCTGGATCTGAGACTTCTGATTCTTACCGTAAAGACCCTGTTTATGATAGGAAGTGCCGAAGGAGTGGCTGAGCAGAGCGAAGAATCTGATGCAGGGGACAATAATGAATAACAAAGTATCGATAGTCGTGCCGGTGTACAATGCAAAAGATTGTATTTCCGACACGATTATGTCTGTATTAAAACAATCATATAATGATTTTGAAATTCTTCTTGTTGATGACGGCTCAAACGACGGAAGCCGTGAAATCATGGAAGGCTTTCCGGCTGATAAAGTAAGGATACTGGATAATACCGAAGCAAAGGGAGCGGCAGGGGCGAGGAATACAGGGATTAAAAATGCAACAGGACGATTTGTGGCATTTCTTGACGCAGACGATCTGTGGGATCCCGATAAACTTTCAAAACAAATTGATTTTATCCAAAAAACAGGTGCGGCGTTTTCTTTTACCGGATATGAATTTGCCGATGAAGAAGGTCACGGACTCGGCAAGAAAGTCAGGGTTCCGGAAACCATAACATATAGGGAGGCTCTTAAGAATACTACGATATTTACAAGCACGGTAATGTTTGACATGAACCGGCTCAGCAGGGAAGACATTTTGATGCCCTACGTAAAAAGCGAGGATACCGCTACATGGTGGAAGGTTCTGAAAAAAACGCAGGTTGCGCACGGACTTGATGAGAGCCTTACATTATACAGACGAATGGGGAACTCTCTTTCATCAAATAAACTTGAAGCAGTAAGAAGAATATGGAACCTGTACAGAAAAACGGAACAACTCGGATTTGTATACAGCATATACTGCTTTTGTAACTGGGCCGTCCGTGCGGTGGCAAGGAGGGTATAAATGGAACCCGAAGTATTGCTCTCGGCGATGTATCTCGAGAATGAGAACTACATAGACACCCTTAATATCCATACGGACTGCGTTGTCATTAATCAGTGTGACAGGGAGGAAAGCCGTAAGGTAATCCGGGAATGCGAAAAGGGAAAAATAAATGTTACCTATGTTGAAACGATGGAGAGGGGCCTGTCAAGGAGCCGGAATGAGGCTATAGCACGAGCATCGGGAGACATTTGTATATTGTGCGATAACGATGTTGAATATGTTGAAGATTATGACCTGATAATACGTAACGCATTTTTGGAATATCAGGACGCGGATATAATTGTATTCTTTATTAAAAGACCCGAGAGAGGACAGCCGATATTCGAAAAACCGAGAAGAATGGGATATCTGTCTGTACTCAAGATATTCTCACCCGAAATAGCATTCAGAAGAGATTCTGTTAAGGATATAGTGTTCAATGAGATGTTCGGTGCCGGAGCGAAGTATTATATGGGTGAGGAAAACCTGTTTTTGTACGAATGTTTAAAAAAACATAAAAAAATAATCTATGTTCCGGAAATGATTGCCAAGGTCAGAAATGAGAAATCCACATGGTTTAAAGGCTATGACAGGGAATTCTTTATAAGTCGCGGTGCAAATTACGCTGCCATGAGCAGGTATTTCTCGTGGGTGCTTATATTACAGTTCGCTCTGCGAAAGAGAAGACTGTATGCAAAGAACATGGGGATGAGGGAAGCGGTCTCGGAAATGTTCAGGGGGCGAAGGGAGTACTGTTTAGTTATGAGGTCAAAAGAAAATGAGGATTTTTCTCGCAGGTGATCATTATTCGGGAACCGGTCCCGCTAATGTGACCAGATATTATATCGAGAATCTTCCGAAGGGAACGCTGTTCCAAAAAAGAAGAAGCAAACTGATGCGTATTCCCGAAATAATCCTAAATACGATCAGATCTGATGTTGTTGTGTATTCGGGGTACTCCAGACAGAATATTATTGGCTTGAAGCTGGCTAAAATACTGAAAAAACCAGCCGCATACATAATGCACGGGTGTGTAGAGTACGAAAATTCCATCAATCTTGAGCCGGATGAAGAGATGAATTCGGTTGAAAGAAAGACCATGGAATTATCGGATTCAGTCATAGCCGTAAGCGGCAGATTCTGTGACTGGTTAAAGAACTATTATCCCGAGTATTCCGACAAAATTGACTTTGTCACCAACGGAATAGATATGAATCTGTTTGACAGAACTGAGGGGAAGGATAGCAGAAACAGTCATTTGATCTTTACTGTAGGTGGAGGAATGCCAAGGAAAAAGGTCAAATATATATGTAAAGCCGTAAAAAAACTTCGGGAAACATATGACCCGGGGTTGAGCCTGTGTATTATAGGTGCCGACGGGGCAGACTCAAAAGAGATCGAAGCCTATGACTTTGTTGATAATAAGGGCTTGGTGCCCTTTGATGAGAGCATCAGACTCTTCAAAGAGGCGGCTCTGTTTGTGCAGAACAGTTCGTTTGAGACATTCGGACTGGCTCCGGTTGAAGCGCTTGCCTGCGGCTGCCCGATACTGTGTTCAAGACAAGTGGGGGCACTGGAACTGATTGATAATCTGCAAAGCGAAGATGTTATAGAAAAATATGAGGATGCTGACGAAATAGCTGAAAAGATCAGGTACAATCTGGAACATTCCAATGTATCCAGGCTTATCGGGGGTCTAAAACGGGAGTCCTATTCATGGAAGGAAAAAAGCAGGGCTTTGGAGTTGAAACTTTTAAAGCTTGTATCGAAAAAATAAAAGAAGAAACAAATCTAAAAGATGTATGCAACTCTTTGCTGCTCATTTGCATGTTTGTGTTCTATACATTGACTTTTTTTGTTCCGCGCTTTTACGGTCTTACCGAGAAATACGCCGGCCTTATCGTATTTGTTATGCTTTTTGCGATTACGTTGTTTAACGTTAATCCGTTTGAAAAGATCAGGCAAAGAGACAGAAACTTTATAGCGGTTATTGTTCTTCTGGCACTTACCGGCATCAATATTCTGATTGTTAAAAGCGGGTTTGGCTGTTTTTTTGTGATGGCGGATTTCGCACTTGTCTGGTATATCTCCTCTGAAATAAGGTTCTCAAAATGGCAGTTTTACCTGATGGGTGCACTGTATACCGGTATGCTCATATATTGGTTTTTCGGGGTATATACATGGATGTTTGCGGATTATACATCGTTTGCAATGAATACAAATACAGCGGCGACGTTTACCGTTTTCTCAATGCTTTGCGCCGTTGTGTTTTTTGAGTCCCTGTATGATAAATACAGAATCGCAGGTCTTCTGATCACGATTGCACTGGTAAAATGTCTGCAGATCAGTTTGTATCACAGATCCAGGGGAGCGTTCATCATGCTTCTGGCATTCTGCTTTCTGAGATTTGTTATTCCGTCACGTCTATGGGAGAAAAAAGGTTTTTTCTATAC
>DGUG01000202.1 GCA_002394535.1 Lachnospiraceae bacterium UBA4316 | reverse complement strand
GGGAAGTACACTGATCCCCAGCTTCTTGGCATGATCCTGTGTAATACCGCTGTTACTGTCTGTGATTATGGCGATTTTGCTCAATGGTTCACCTCTTTGGAAAATACCGGTTTAAGGATATCAAGGAAATTATATATCATAACTCATGTAAACTATCAATCTTTTTTGACTGTTCCGGTATATTGCATGGCAATTCTGTCTTCGGGATTGATATCTGACAAATACAACACCATCAGAAACGCCCATTCAAGCGGCTTCATAATAAAATACACAATATCCGCAGCTCTTCTGGTCCTGATCAGGCGCGCAACCGGAAATCCGAAAGTGTCATAGACGGACCGTACCAGCTTATGGAATCGGGGCGTGCGCTCTTCAAGTACCTGTTCGAAGGCGTTTGCGATACATAACTGCCGGTTAACAACAACAGGATGTCCGTGCCTTATGCCCATGCGAAGGGGCCTCACTATTTTGGTATCCCCGCCTGCAGCCACAGTACACAGGTAGTGTTCATCATAGTAGAGCTGCTGTGGAGGGATCTTCTGTGACAGCCGGAAATCTGCAGTTTCGGTGAAGGCCTTTATGGCAGCATCCGGAGCCTGTCCGAAAATCATAAGAATGCATATCAGGATCCCCAGCATAGGTATCGTCATAACAAGGGCTATAGCGGGCCAGTGTTTTGCATCCTCAAGCATACTTAAAAAAGTGGAAAGAGTGGAGGAGCTTTCTACCTTACTCATTCTGTTTTCGGACGGTGCATAGTCGCTAATAACACCACAAATGGCGCGAAAAGCCATGAGTATGTACGCTATGGGAGGGAGCAGCAGGTAAAGCTCAAATGATCCCATCCTGTCAAAATCGATCACGTGTATCGTAAAGACAATGCTTAACAAAATTCCCAAATATAATGCCGACATTGCAAGGGTTGGTATCAGTGGCGGGGTCTTGTTTACGTTTATAAGGTTCAGTATACACAGCCCGGCAATGCCAAGGACCGCAATTGTTATGAACGTTGGCAAGGAACCGGTATAGACTGGCTGGTGCTTCTGAGAATTATAGAGCTGCGTCTGCCAGTCGGCAGAAAACATAACATCGAAAAATGACAGATAGGCCATCTGAAGGACAACTGCAAGAACCACTGTTATCAGATCAATGGTAAAGAACAGGGACTTCTTTTTGCGGGTGATCTTATCAGGGCGCTTAACTGTCATTAACAGAAATACCGCCTCCGATATAACCGCAACGACAGGTGTTGCCATAACAGAAAAAACAAGCAGCATAAAAACCAGGTTTTGCATAAGCTGATCGGCATCACTTATCATTTGTTTCATCTCCCTGTTTCCGGTATTCGAGAATATCTCCCGGCTGGCAGTTTAGCGCATCACATATCGCGATAAGTGTCGATACTTTTATTGCCTTAGCCTTTCCGGTCTTAAGTATGGACATATTCGCAAGGGTAATACCTACTTTTTCCGCAAGCTGCGTAACACTCATCTTACGTTTTGCGAGCATAACATCTATGTTAAATATCAGAGTTCCTCTTGATTCTTCCATAACGGTGCTCCTTCGCTTTAAATCGTAAGATCGTTTTCTTCCTGAAGAGTGGCTGCCTTGTCAAAGAAGGTTGCCATGGCTTTCATGCATATGCCGAATGCCACACCGACAATGCATACGAATGCGGAAGCGATCAGAATGGAGGGGTGATTGAAGTTAAGAAACAAAAATACAATATTAGCCGCCATGAACAGGGCAGCGTCTGTAAACGCAAGCTTTGCAACTGTCCTGAACCGGTCAGCGTTTACTGTTCGAAACAGCTGGTTGCCGTCTATGCTCTTTATGACTTTCCAGAGCAGTACAAGTGCAAAATAGCAGGGAATGGCAGTGACCCAGAATAGAATAAGCCACGGGTAATATGCACCTCCAAACTCGGGGGATGCTTCGGCTATGAACCTTCCGACAGAGGGAAGCGCCCAGAAATAGAATACCGCACCTAGCAGTCCGGCTGTTATTACCGTAAGCTTCAATGATAATGATGTTTTTTCCATATGCTATAACCTCCTACAATCGGAGAGTATAGCATATTAGATTTCGATTTTCAATAATTAATTATCGAGATACGATAAATTAGTAATCCAAATAATTGTTCCATATTGTTGCATACTCTGTAATTCTGGGATAGACGTAGGCCACGATAGCAAAAGTCAGCAGCCATACTGTTGTGATTGCCACCACATTCCACGGACTCTTCAGTTTAATGATGCTGTTCGGCAGCTTCCGCTTATCCACCCAGCTTATAAAGAAATAGCAGGCTGTTAACACTATCAGACTATAGAGCATCGGCATAATATTACCTTTCATACGCTCTCCGATAACACCCACAAGAAGTATGCACATCGGTACTATCAGAATAAAACTTAGGCAATAGTATTGATTGATGTGTCCGGACAGGTGGTTAACCAGCATCGGAGCATCTTTGTGACGAAGCAGTATGTGGAACACTGCCAGCAGAAACACCGTCATCAGAATATTTGCCAGAGCATCAGGCCCGGGTTTCATAATATACATCTCTATGCTGTTAAACTCCGGCAGCACGGAGACAGGCACGAAGGCTCGCAGAAGATAATAGCCGATGGCGATTGGTCCGCACAAGAGTAATACCCGGGCGGAAAGGGCATCTTTATTCCTAATCCTTAGGTATATCCTGCCGAGGGCATAACCAAATGCAACATACACGAAATAAGAGCACAGAGGAAAATATGCCTCCGCATCAGTGACAATGAAATAAGCCAGCAACTGATCCACCAGAAAATTGCCGGTGGTGTGGAAGTAGCGGAAAAGCACATAGGCAAAAGCGTTCATGATGATACCTGTCAGCACAATGGCACCATCAGAGAACTTCATCCGTTTGAGTAACGCCAGCAACATAAATGCAAAGCCTGCGAAGCTCAATATATCTGCCTGTATGATTAATAAAGCGTTGGACAGATAAGCACTGTCACCATTAATCCACCAGATGATCAGGTAGGGCAGTGAGACCCTTACCAAGTTTAATGCCTGCCCGACAGTCAACAATTCGAAACCACGGCGCAGATAGTCCTTGGGCGTCTGATGTCGGGAATAGCGTGCTCCTATGCCCATGCATAGCATAAAGGTTCCTGCTCCGGTCAGACATTCAAGATAAGTGAGGATGTAGTAGGTAACGGAATTTCTCTCTGTGCATCCTTCGAAGACATGCAGAAAGATCATGATAATAATAACTAATGCCTTCAGGCAGTCAATTTCGGGCTGTCTGCCACGATTTACCTCATAATCAGCCCAATATGTCATGGTTATCTCCTGTAAGTGCTGCAGTATTTTTCAACTTCGTTTTCGGAATGATTTTATCATATTTATTATTGCTTTGTTTATAGAAGACTGTTTTTCTTTACATATTCGCCAGGATGTGTATAATATTAAAGAACTGTAATGGGGCAGTAGCGGGTGCTACCGCCCTGTTTTTGGATTAACTTCACGCAAAGGGGCGAGAAAAAATGGGCGATTTTATGACTACCGTAGCAACTGTAAATGACAGCATCAACTCGTTTGTCTGGGTTAAGATCGGTCTGGTTCTGTTAATAGGTACCGGGGTTCTGACTACGATTCTTACGGGATTTTTCCAGATAACGCATTTCAAACACTGGATGAGCAAGACTATCGGCGGAGTGTTCAAAGCCGATGCCCACGTCAAGCATGAGTCGGGAAGCGTATCGCAGTTTCAGGCGCTTTGTACAGCGCTTGCGGCAACTATAGGAACAGGAAACATAGCCGGTGTTGCAGCTGCCATATGTGTGGGAGGTCCCGGAGCCGTATTCTGGATGTGGGTTGCGGCATTTCTGGGAATGATGACCAACTACTCCGAGAATGTACTGGGAATTTACTACAGACGCAAGAACACGGAAGGCGAGTGGTCCGGGGGCGCAATGTATTATCTCAGAGACGGCCTTGGGAACATAACAGGTTACGAGAAGATCGGAAGATTTCTGGCTGTTTTGTTTGCCTGCTTTGCGGTGCTTGCATCATTCGGAATCGGTAACATGGGTCAGATCAACAAGATCACACTCAATCTGGAGAGCGCCTTCTTTTCGAATGCCACCGGTGCCACTGTATTCGGGGGAATAAGCGTAGTCAACCTGATCATAGGTATTGTCCTGATGGTTATTGGCGGGTTCATCATAATCGGAGGTCTTAAGAGGATCGCAGCCGTTGCGGAAAAGGTAGTTCCTTTCATGGCTCTTATATATATTCTGGGTGCTCTCATAATCATGATCGTTCACATTACATCCATCCCGGCAATGATCGTATCGATATTTAAGTATGCTTTCGGGGTAAAAGCGGCAGCCGGAGGAGCAACGGGTATAGCCGTAATGACAGTTGTTCAGCAGGGATGCAAACGAGGTGTGTTCTCAAACGAAGCAGGACTTGGTAGCTCCGTTATGGTACACAGTAATTCAAATGTCAAAGAACCGGTTAAGCAGGGACTGTGGGGAATATTCGAGGTGTTTGCGGATACGTTTGTTGTATGTACAATGACGGCGATCGTAGTTCTCTCATCGGGATATATTGATCTGTCAACAGGTCTTGTAAAAGAAGGCGTAAGTGATGCGACCCTTGTTGCCCAGGCCTTCGGAAATGTGTTCGGCCGTCCCGGACAGTGGTTTGTTGCCATTGCCGTTCTTCTCTTTGCCTTTACAACAGTTCTCGGATGGTCCCACTATGGCAGCAAAGCTGTGGAGTATCTGTTTGGGATTAAGGGAGTGAAGATCTATCGCGTGATCTTCGTCCTTATGATGGTATCGGGAGCGGTAATGACGTCTTCGCTCGCATGGGATATTTCGGATACATTCAACGGTCTGATGATGGTTCCCAACCTTATCGGTGTTGTTGCACTTACTCCGGTAGTGGTTAAGATCACACGTAACTATGTGGCAAGAAAACTGGACGGTAAGAGTGAGGAACCGGTTCTGTCATATTTTGTCGACATACAGCAGGAAGCAGCCGAAGCTGTTAAAAGAGGCGAGGAATAATTATAAAATGGATAAGATACTGATCGGATCACACTGCGGTATGAGCGGAAAGGAAATGTTTCTTGGCTCGGCTAAAGAGGCTGCATCCTATGGTGCCAATGCTCTTATGGTGTATACCGGTGCACCGCAGAATACAAAACGTAAAAATATTTCGGAACTTCGCATCGAAGAAGGTCATGAGTATATGAAAGAGCACGGCATTGAAAAGCTTGTGATCCATGCACCTTATATCATAAATCTTGCCAATACCGTAAAGCCTGAAATATATAAGCTTGCCAGGGATTTTCTCGCAGTGGAGATAGAGCGCACCATTGCAATGGGAAGCGATATCCTTGTGCTTCATCCGGGCTCTGCCGTCGGAGCCCCAAGGGAAGATGGGATAGGGCAGATAATAGAGGGTCTGA